>DASYGU010000209.1:0-1686 GCA_035999355.1 Candidatus Limnocylindria bacterium
GGCTGCCTTCCAGCGGAACGACGAGGATGGCGACACCGATGATTCCGGCCCCGAGCCCGGCGATGGTCAGGCGGCCCGGCCGCTGGCCCGCGACGATCGCTTCGAAGACGGCCATCCAGATGGGAGTGGTGGCGATGACGAGGGCCGCGATCCCGGTCGCGATGAGCTGCTCGCCGAGCACGACGCCCCCGTTCCCGCCCAGCAGCAGGAGCGTCCCGATGATGATCGCGGACCGCCAATGGAACCGGTTCGGCCGCTCGAGGGGGTTGCCGCGGACGCGGTGCCACACGATGAGGAGGGCGAGGAGGATGACGCCAGCCGCCGTGTAGCGGATGCCGGCCGCGACCAGCGGCGGGAGGGTCTGGACCATGACCGCGATGCCCAGGTAGGTGGATCCCCACACCACGTACACGATCCCGAGCGCGGCCGCGACCTGCCATCGGGGAGGGGCTGAGGCGGTCCGGACCATCGGCGCATTGTGCCCGGCCTCGGTAGACTGCGCCGAGCATGCGCATTCTGATCGGCCTGCCCGGGGCGGTCGCCGTCGTGCTCCTTGTCCTCCTCGTGCTTCCGCTGTTCGGCGTGTCCATCGGCTTTGGGCCGTTCGCCAGCGTCGAGCCGTCGGCGTCGGCCAGTGCGAGCGCGAGCGCATCGGCCAGCTCCTCCGGGTCGGAGGCGGCGTCACCGGCCGAGAGCGGCGCGG
This sequence comes from Candidatus Limnocylindria bacterium, assembly GCA_035999355.1. Taxonomy (GTDB): domain Bacteria; phylum Chloroflexota; class Limnocylindria; order QHBO01; family QHBO01; genus DASTEQ01. The sequence goes on from DASYGU010000209.1 coordinate 704, forward strand.
AGTCCATCGCGCCAACGTCCACCCCGACCCCGCCGGATGAGGGCTGGATCTGTGGGCTACCGGTGACCCTGGCGGCCAGCGGCGCGGCCATCCACCACACCATCGATGTCAGCGTCAGCACCCACCCCGACTTCGATCGCATCTCGTTCGAGTACCAGGAAGCCGGCTCACCGGCCTTCGAGATGCGCAACACGAGGCCGCCCTTCACCAAGGATCCGAGCGGGCAGCCGATGACCGTGAATGGCTCGAATTTCATGCGGATCACCCTGAATGGCGCCACCAAGCTCGCCGATGACGGCGGTCTTACCTACACGGGTCCCACGAACTTCGAGCCGGGCTTCCCGCAGCTCGTCCAGCTCATCGAGCAGGGCGACTTCGAGGCGCTGAACTCGTGGTACGTCGGGCTCGATGGCGGCGACTGCATCCGCGCCGCGGTCGTGACCGGCCCGAGCCGGATCATCATCGATGTCCAGCACTGAGGTTTGATATGACCCACTCCCCGCCCATGGGCGATCTGGACCTGTCAAAGAACTATTCCGCGCGGATCACGACCGAGCGCGGCGCGTTCGACGTTGAGCTGTTCGCGGCCGACGCCCCGCTCACGGTCGAGAACTTCGTGAGCCTGGCCCGCGCCGGGTTCTACGACGGCACGACCTTCCACCGGGTCATCCCCGGCTTCATGGCCCAGGGCGGTGACCCTACGGGTACGGGCAGCGGCGGCCCCGGTTACCAGTTCCGTGACGAGTTCGGCTCGTCACGCAGCCACGACGCGGCCGGCGTCCTGTCCATGGCCAACGCAGGCCCGAACACGAACGGCAGCCAGTTCTTCATCACCTTTGGTCCGACGCCGCACCTCGACGGGAAGCACACCGTCTTCGGCCGGGTGACCGACGGTTTGGACGTGGCGATGGGCATCCGCGTGCGCGACCCCGGCCGTGATCCGAATCCGGGCGAACGCATCGAGCGGATCGAGATCACCGAGA
>DASYGU010000231.1:0-1944 GCA_035999355.1 Candidatus Limnocylindria bacterium
GGCCCTCCTCGCTCCCTGGATCGCCGCCGCACCAAGGGCTGGGCGCGTGACGCGACCCGGAGCCGGATCGTAGCCGCCCGGAATGTGGATATCGCCCGTTTTCTGCGCGACGCCCTCGGACCGCACCGGATCGTGCGGAACCGACCCGAAAATCAGTCGAACAGGCCGGGTTGCGGGGCGGCCACGACGGCCGATTGTGCGGGTGGCGTCAGCCCCAGATGGGTCCAGGCGGTTGGCGTGAGCCGTCGGCCGCGCGGCGTCCGCGCCAGCAGGCCGGCCTGGATGAGGTACGGCTCGACCACGTCTTCGATCGTCTCCACCGGCTCGCTGATGGTGGCCGCCATGGTCTGGAGGCCACCGGTCCCCCGCCGTGGTGCTCGGCAATCGCGGTCAGCAGCTGGCGGTCGAGGGTGTCCAGGCCGCGCTCGTCGATGTCCAATAAACCGAGGGCGGCTTCGGAAGCGGCGGCCGTCGCGTTGCCATCCTCGTCGCCCCGGACCTGAGCGTAGTCCCGGACCCGCTTCAGGAGCCGGTTCGCGATCCGCGGCGTGCCGCGGCTCCGACGGGCAATGAGCTCGGCCGCGTCGTCGTCGAGCGGGATCTCCAGGATGCCGGCGCTGCGGTGGAGGATGGTGACCAGGTCCGCCTCGGTGTAGTAGTCCAGCCGATGGGTGACCCCGAACCGGTCGCGCAGCGGGCCGGTGATGCTCCCTACCCGAGTCGTGGCCCCGATGATCGTGACCGGCTCGATCTGGAGTCGCACGGTCCGTGCCCCGGGGCCCTTGCCCAGCACGATGTCGAGCGCGAAGTCTTCCATCGCCGGGTACAGGACCTCCTCGACCACGTGGGACAGGCGGTGGATCTCGTCGATGAACAGGACGTCCCCGCGCTGGAGCCCGGTCAGGATCGCGGCCAGGTCACCGGCCCGCTCGATGGCCGGGCCGGAGGTCGTCCGCAGCTGAGCGCCAACCTCTGCGGCCACGATGGTCGCCAGCGTGGTCTTGCCCAGCCCGGGAGGCCCGTAGAGCAGGATGTGATCCACCGGCTCCGACCGCTGCCGGGCGGCGTCGATGAGGATGGCCAGGTTCTCCTTGATTCGCTCCTGGCCGGCGAACTCATCGAGCCGGCGCGGTCGAACGGTGGCCTCCAGCGACCGTTCGTCCTCGAGCACCTCGGCGTTGCCGACCCGTTCGATGGTCATGGCCCGAGTCTATCCTCCAGCCGGTCGAGGTCGGCCGCGGTGTCGACATCGGGCGGATGGGCCGCCACCGGCACCGCCTCGACGAGGTCCGGCCGTGATGCGAGGACCTCCCGCAGGCCGATGTCACCGCTCAGCTCCATGACCAGCGGAAAGGCTTCGGGCTCGATGAGCGCGGGTGGCCCGTACCGATCGTCGGCCACGGCCACCACGAGCGGGCGTCGGCCACGGGCGGCGAGCACCGCGGCGATGCTTTCGGGCGGCATCGTGGGCTGATCCACGAGCAGGATCAACGCCGCGCGGTTCGAGGGGACCCGCTCGATGCCGAGCCGGAGCGAGAGGCTCTGGCCCCGGGCTGGATCGGCGTTCACGACGGCCTCGACTCGGGCCGGCGTCTCGGTTCCGCGCGGGACGACGGCCAGGATGGGATTCAGACCGGCGTCGCGGGCGATGCGTGAGACCCGCATCAGGAGCGTGTCGTCACCCAGTCGCGCGGCGACCTTTGGTCCGCCGAAGCGGCGTCCCAGGCCCGCGGCCAGGATCACGGCGGCCACCGGTGATCGGTCCGTCATCGGTCGCATACTGGACCGATGATCGACGAGGCGCTCGCCGCGGTTCGCGGCTGGCGGGCGGACGGGCGCGAGGCCGCGCTCGCGACGGTGGTCCGGGTCGAGGGATCGGCGCCGCGCGAGGTTGGCGCGAAGCTGGCGGTGGCGGCCGGTGGCGAGATGGCTGGATCGGTGAGC
>DASYGU010000024.1:0-6397 GCA_035999355.1 Candidatus Limnocylindria bacterium
GTTGCGATCGACCTCGCCCAGGCTGGGGTCGATCTGGCAGGCAGCCACCCGAATCGTCATCGACTCAATGCTCTGCTAGGCTCCCGCGGTCCATGGACCCGAGTGTAGCCGCGCCATGAGTGGCCAGCCACTGACCGCCGCTGCGGCCAGACGCCGCTGGCTTCTGCCGGCGGCATTCCTATTGCTGGGGACGATCTGGGGGTCGTCCTTCGTCTGGATCAAGATCGCGATCGAGGAGCTGCCGCCAGCCACGCTCGTCGCGGAGCGGTTGATGCTCGGCGCGGTCGCGATGCTGATCCTGCTCGCGTTCACCCGCCCCGCCCGGCCGACCCGCGGCCAGGTCGGCCATCTCGCGGTCATGGGGTTCGTCAATGCCGGACTGCCGATCTTCCTGATCAGCTGGGGCGAGCAGTTCATCGACTCCGGCACCGCCGCCGTCCTGAACTCGCTGGTCCCGATCTTCTCGCTCCTCATCGCCGGGCTCATCCTCCGCACGGAGCGCTGGTCCCTCTTCCGGGTGATGGGCATCCTGATCGGCTTTGCCGGCGCGACGGTGCTGGCCAGCCGTGAGTTCGCCTTCAACCCCGGACCGGCCGCGATCGGTGGGGCCGTGGCCGTGGCCGCGGCGGCGCTGAGCTATGCCATCGGCGCGAGCTACGGAAAGTACCGAATCGAGAGCACGGACCGATATGTGGTCGCCGGTGGAACGCTCGTGTTCGCCGCGCTCTACGTCACGATCGTGGCGATCCTCGCGGACGGCGGCCTGACCCTGCCCACCCAACCCGCGACGATCGTCGGCCTCCTGTGGCTCGGCCTCCTCGGCTCGTTCGTTGCCTACGTCCTGTACTTCTTCCTCCTGAGCCACCTGGGCGCGACGGTGTCGACGATGACGACCTACATGTTCCCGGTGGTGGGTGTCACCCTGGGCGTCCTGGTCCTGGGCGAGAGCCTCGACGCGCGGCTGCTGCTCGGGACGGGCCTCGTCGTGCTCGGGATTGCGATCGTTGGCCTTCGATATGATTCGGTCGTGAGCCTCGCAACCCGCGTGGCGCGGCGGTGAGCGGGATCGAAGAGCCACCGGACAGCGTCCCCACCCCGTCCCCGTCTCCGGCGGAGGAGACGGTCTGGCCCGCGCGCGACTTCGAGACGACGCACTCGTGGGACGTGAAGGCATCCGGCAACCGTCGCCGACCGACCGCGGCCGAGCAGGCCGTCCCGTGGCTCATCGGCCTCGTTCTGGCCCTGGCCGGGATGCTGATCGTGCTCCTCGCTCTAATCTTCTCCAGCAACGAGGGTCTCCTGCCGGCCTACGGCGCGGCCAGCCCGTCCCCCACGCCGGGCGAGACGGCGACTCCGCGACCGACCCCCACCCCCGAGCCCAGCGCCGAGCCCTCCCCGTCGGTGGCCGCGACCCCCATTCCCGAGCCCACGCCGGCCTTCCCGCCGCTCGAGATCGTGTTCATGCAGCGAACCTCGGAGGCCGGACCGATCCACCTGTTCAGCCACGACTTCGCCGGATCGGCCGCCCTCGTCCCCCAGGCCCGGGACAACCGCGGCGTGTCGACCTACGACTGGGCACCCAGTGGGGCATACGGCCTCGCAGTTGTCGCCGGCAACCCGCTCGCCCTGACCCCGGGCAACTCGGCCCGTGACCTGGGCGACGGATTCGACGCCGTCACCTTTGCGCCCGACTCCGATACGGCATACGCGATACGGGCCACCCTGGCCGGGGCGAATGACCGGGCCGAGCTGCTGCGGATGGACTACTCGAGCGGTGCCGTGGCCTCGCTGCACACCTGGGTGTATCCGCATCCCACCACCTTCCAGGAGGACGTCGTGTCCGAGGCCCAGTTCGCCGATGACGGCGGCTTCGAGCGCGTGTACGTCCTCGAGAACGGGACGGTCATCGTGTGGATCCTCGGCGCCCCGCAGGTCTACTCCTTCGACCCGGTCTCCGGCGTGGCAAGCACGACCGACCACATGCCGTTCCTGTGGTCGCCGAACGGCACGCTCCGAATCGCGGTCACCGAGTCTGGATCCAACTCTCGGTTCAGCGTGCGCGGGATCGCGGGTGAAGAGCGCGGTGCCCTGAACGTGACCGGCCGGGTGAGCCACGTCCGCTGGTCAACGGCCAGCAACCAGATCGTGTTCACCCTCACCCGTGCGACATCGAGCGGTGGCGTGGCGCAGGACCTGTACGTGTGGGACCTCGTGACCGGGCATGCCGGGGTTCGGCTCACCCAGGACCTGCGCTCGATGGGTGGCGAGTACCGCGGCTCGCCGGACCGCTGGAGGCTGTGATCCAGGAAATCGTCAATCCCATCGCGGTCGAGCTCGACGAGACGGCGCGGGTCATGCGCATCCGCTGGGACGACGGGCACCTTGGCGTCTGGGGCTGGACGGAGCTCCGGCGCGCCTGCCCGTGCGCGCTGTGCGCGGGCGAGGGGTCGCTCCCGGGCGTGGTCACCCTCGAGACGATGTTTCCGCCCGAAGCGGTGACCATGGAGCGGGTGAAGTGGATCGGCCGATACGCGCTGGCCCCGATCTGGGCCGACGGTCACGACACCGGCCTGTTCACCTACAACAAGCTCCGGCTGTCATGCGCCTGCGATGAGCATCGGGCCGCCGGCAACGAGGACTGAAGGCCTGAACCGCCACCGTTTCCGGACATGACATTTCGCAAGGGCATTCGCCTCGACCCCCGGCAGGTCCGCGACCTGCGCGGCAGCCGCGGCGGCCTCGCCATCGGTGGCGGCCTGGGCGGGGTGGTGCTCGTCGTGATCGTGCTCCTGCTCGGCGGCTCGCCGCAGGACGCATCGACCCTGACCACGGTCCTGAGCGACCTGACCGTCGGGACCCAGCAGGAGAACGACCTCACCGAGGAATGCCAGACCGATGTCGACGCCAATACCCGCGAGGACTGCCGGATCATCGGCTACGTGAACAGCATTCAGGCGTACTGGGGCGAGGCCGTCGACGGCTACCAGCTCGCCCCGACCACGTTCTTCACCGACGCGGTTTCGACCGGCTGCGGCCAGGCAACCAGCGCCGTCGGACCCTTCTATTGCCCGGTTGATGCCACGGTCTATATCGACCTCGGATTCTTCGACCTGCTCGAGTCCCGGTTCGGGGCGGAGGGAGGTCCATTCGCCGAGGCCTACGTCATCGCCCACGAGTACGGCCACCATGTCCAGAACCTGATCGGCGTTCTGCAGGAGAGTGGCGGGGCCGGCGCGGAGAGCGGAGCCGTTCGGACCGAGCTCCAGGCCGACTGCTTCGCCGGCGTGTGGGCCGCGAACGCGGTCGATACCGGGTACCTCGTGCCATTGACCACCCAGCAGGTGGCCCAAGCGCTCGACGCGGCGGCGGCGGTGGGGGATGATCGCATCCAGGCCCAGACCCAGGGTCAGGTGAATCCGGAGACATGGACCCACGGGTCATCGGCCCAGCGCCAGGAATGGTTCCAGGTCGGACTGGAGAGCGGTGATCCCAATGCCTGCAATACGTTCGAGGCAGACCTGTAGATGGTGAGCCTGGCGTCGGGGTTCACCTTGGCGCTGGGCGGGGGCGGTGCGCGGGGATACGCCCACATCGGGGTTGCCGAGGCCCTTGCCGAGCGTGGACTGGCCCCGAGCCGGATCATCGGGACGTCCATGGGTTCGGTGATCGGCGCCGGCATGGCCGCAGGCCTGAGTGCCGACCAGATGGTGGCCATGGCCGCCCGGTATGACCCGTGGCGGATGGCCCGACGTCCGGCCCGCCTGGCGGTATTCGACCATCGCCCGCTCATGGAGCAGCTGGTGGCGGAGGTCGGCCACCCCCGGATCGAAGACCTGCCGATCCCCTATGCGGCCGCGTCCTACGACCTCGTCACCGGGCGCCATGAGCTCATCACGTCCGGCTCGCTGGCCGATGCCGTCGCCCGCAGCTGCGCGATCTCGGTCGTGTTCTCGCCGATCGAGGACGGGGACGTGGTGTGGGCCGATGCCGGGATCTGGGAGCCCGTGCCCATCTCGCTCGCCCGCCGCTGGTCGACCGATCCGGTTGTCGCGGTCCGGGTCATCGGCTCCAAGCCTTCGTGGTTTGCCCGTCCCCCGTTCCTCTGGTCGATGCAGGCCGGTGCCCGGCTGTTCGGGACCCAGCCCCGCGGCGAGCGGCTGGGTGCCCGCCGATTCGTCGGCCTCCTGGCCGACCGGATCACGGACCCGGTCGTCCGCGAACGGGCCGACGTCCTGATCGTCCCCAACCTGATCGGCGTCAGCTGGATCAACTTCGCTGACGTCGAGCGGCCACGCCGGCGCGGCTACGAGGCTGCGCGCCGCGTGCTCGACGCGGTCGACGCGGCGGAGCCGGCCGAAGAGGCGGTCGTGTGAGCGGCGGACTGCTCCTCGTCCACGCCCACCCCGACGACGAGGTCTTCTCCACCGGCGGTGCGATCGCCATGGCCCTGGCCGAGGGGCGGCGGGTGGACCTCGTGGTCTGCACCGGCGGCGAGGAGGGAGAGGTCCACGATCCGGACCTCGACCCGACCGAGGCCCAGCCACGACTCCGCGAGATCCGGGCGGCCGAGCTCGAGTGCGCGCTGACCGCCCTCAGCGCGGGCGCCGCCGCGCCGGACCTCCTCCACCTCCATATGCTCGGGCACCGCGACAGCGGGATGATGGGCACCCCGCCGAACGATCGGCCAGACGCGTTCTGGCAGGCAGACCTCGCGACCGCCGCCGAACCGGTCGTCCGACTCATCCGCGAGGCCCGTCCGGCGGTCGCGATCCACTATGACGAGACCGGCGGCTACGGCCACCCCGACCACATCCAGGCCCATCGGATCGCGGTTGCGGCGCTCGAGGCGGCCGCGGACGCCAGCCGGTCCCCCGAAGCTGGTCCTTCGCACCGGGTGGGCAAGCGGTACGAGACCGCATTCGGCTCGAACAAGTGGCTCGATCTCATGACGGCCATGCGGGAGCGCGGCATCCCCCTGCCGTGGGGCTACGACGAGGTCCTCGATGCCGGCGAGGAGGCCGACGAGCGGCCGGGAACCGTTGAGCCCACGGTCACGACCACCGTTGACGTGTCGGCCTGGCTGGCCGCCAAACGGACCGCCATGGCCTGCCATCGAACCCAGCGCCAGGACTTCGGCTGGGCCATCGACCTTCCCGACGACCTGGCCGGCCGGGCCTTCGGCACGGAGCGCTTCGTCCTGGTCGAACGGGACGGTCAGCCGCCACCGCCGAATACGGTGGAATCGAGCCTGTTCGACAGGTGATCGGCCCGCTACAGTTGGGGTTCTGATGGGTCTCCTGCCGTGAATTGCCCTGCCTGCGGCACCGCCAACGAGGCCGGGCGGAAGTTCTGTGGCGAGTGCGGCACCCGCCTGAGCGCAGCATGTCCCGCCTGCGGGACCGCGAACCCACCGGGAATGAAGTTCTGCGGCGAGTGCGGCACCGCCCTGACCGATGCCCCCCCGGCACCGGCGGTGGCCGTCGAAGCCGGTCCGCCGGGGCCGATCGCGATCGGCACCGAACGCCGCCTCGTGACCGTGCTCTTCGGCGATCTGGTGGGTTCGACCACGCTGGCCGAGGATCGCGATCCGGAGGAGACGCGGAACCTCCTGAGCCGGTACTTCGAAACCGCCTCGGAGATCATCGGTCGGTATGGCGGCACGGTCGAGAAATTCATCGGTGACGCCGTGATGGCGGTGTGGGGCGTGCCGACTGCGTTCGAAGATGACGCGGAACGGGCGGTCCGCGCCGGCCTTGAGCTCATTGCGGAGGTCTACCGCATCCTGGACGCCGAGCAGCCGCTCCAGATGCGCGTCGCGGTGCTCACCGGTGAAGCGGCGGCCTCGATCGGGGCGGTCGGCCAGGGCATCGTCGCTGGGGACCTGGTGAACACGGCAAGCCGGCTGCAGGGAATGGCGCCCGCGGGCACGGTCCTCGTCGGGGAGTCGACCTATCGCGCGACTCGCGACGCCATCGCCTTCGAGGATGTCGGCGACCAGGTGCTGAAGGGAAAGTCCAGTCCCGTGCCGGCGTGGCGAGCGGTCCAGGTGCTTGGCATGCGTGGCGGCGCACGCCGCCGGTCCGCGCTCGAGCCCCCGTTCGTGGGGCGGGACGAGGAGCTCCGGCTGGTCAAGGAGCTCTTCCACGCGACCATCCGCGAGTCGAAGCCGCGGCTGGTCACGATCATCGGCCAGGCGGGCATCGGAAAGAGCCGGCTGGGCTGGGAGTTCGAGAAGTACATCGATGGCGTGAACCAGGACTTCTACTGGCACGCCGGTCGATCACCGTCCTATGGCGAAGGCATCAGCTACTGGGCCCTGGCCGAGATGGTCCGTGAGCGAGCGGGGATCGCGGAGACCGACGACGTACCGACCGCGCGAACGAAGCTGACGGCGTGC
>DASYGU010000049.1:0-2506 GCA_035999355.1 Candidatus Limnocylindria bacterium
GGGCAGCACCAGGGCGCCGATGACCAGCATCGCCGCGAGCCCGCCCAGCGCTTTGCCCAGATAGATCCCCGTCCGGCTGATGGGGTACAGCCCCAGGAGCTCGAACGCGCCGTCATCGGTCTCGAGGTGGTGGAGCCGACCAACGGCCAGGATCCCGCTCAGGATGATGGCCAGCCACAGGAGCCCAGGCCCGGCCACCGCCAGGCGGTCCTCGTCCGGACCGAGCGCGAACCCGAAGATGAGCATGGTCACGGCGGCCAGGAAGAGGGTGGAGGTCACCGCCTGCCGGCCCCGCAGCTCGGCGCGGAGGTCCTTGGCGGCGATCACGCCGGCCACCGACAGGTTGTGGGTGGCGGTCCTCACGACCGGAACCCGGCGGCCAGGGGCGGCGAAGCGGGCAGGTCGGTGGCCGGCCGGGCCGCGACCCGTCCGCTGACGCCGACTCCACCGAGGTCGACCAAGAGCCCGTTCTCGAGTCGCATCCAGCCGTCCATCCGCTCCCCCAGCCGCTCGGTGGCGTGGGTCGCGACCAGGACCGTGGCTCCGTTCGCCCGCCACTCGTCGAGCAGCTCGTCGACGATGGCCATGCCCTCGGCGTCGAGGGCCGCGTAGGGCTCATCGAGGAGAACAAGCCGCGGGTGGCCGAGCAGGATCCGGCCGAGCGCGAGACGGCGGCGCATGCCGGCCGAGAATCGGCCAACCCGGCTGTCCCGCTCGGCGGTCAGCTGGACCCGGTCGAGTGCTGCTCGGACACGATCAAACCGATCCGGGGCAGGCACGTTCATGAGCGCGGCGGCGAAGCCCAGGTTCTCGGCGGCGGTGAGGTCGTCGTACAGGCCTGTGGCGTGTGGCAGGAAGGCGACCCGGGGGCGAATCTCCTCCGGCCGGTCGGCGACGTCGATACCGTCCACCGCGGCCGACCCGTACGACGGCCGGAGCGCGCTGGCCAGGACGCGGAGAAGCGTGGTCTTGCCCGCTCCATTGGCTCCGAGAATGGCGACCGCCCGACCCGAAACCACCTGGATCGTGATCCCGGCCAGCGCGGGGCTGCGTCGGAAGAGCCGGGCCAGGTCGCGAGTTTCGACTCCCGGCGTGGTCTCGTCAGGGACCCCCGTTGGGCGAACGTGGATGGTGGTCGGCGGCATGCCTCATCCCGTGGGCGGAGGGGCGGGTGGCAGCAGTGTGCGGCCTGCCCCACAATTGCGTCAAATACGCCGCAGGAGCTCCGCAACCGATGCCTACTCCCCGCTCGACACGCGATATTCGCGCCTCATTCGGCCTCGTCCTGGTCCTCGTCGGCACCCTGTCGCTGGCGGCCTGCAGCAGTCCCGCGTCCTCCCCCGCCAGCGGGGCCGACCACACGGTCACCATCGTCGGGACCTCGTTCGGCGATGACTTCACCATCCCGGTGGGTGGGACGGTCGTGTTCGTGAACGACGCCGGGACCAACCACACGGTGACCAACGGGGTCGATGGGGAGCCCAACGAGGATCCGCTGTTCGACTTCGAGCTGGCCGATGGCGAGACCAGCGACCCGATCACGTTCGACGATCCCGGCACGTACGACGTGACCTGCCGGATCCACCACAGCATGCATCTGACCATCACCGTCGAGTAGTCCGAAGGCCGGCCGCCGAGTTTGACCCTCCCCGGGGCCGGTGCTACCGTTCGGCGCCTCATGGACGCTGGCCTTCAGGCGCCGCTGCCCACACCCCACGGACGAGCCCATCGCCGCATGCTGGCGAGTAACGGTGAGACCGCAGCGACGGCTGCCCTGACCGTCCTCGGCCAGAAGTGGGTCCTGCGCATCGTCCACTCCCTCGGCGAGCGGACCCAGCGCTTCTGCGAGCTGCAGGATGCCCTCGGCGGCGCGAACTCGGCCACCCTTTCCCAGCGGTTGAAGCTCCTCGAGGATGAGGGGCTCATCTCGCGCCGGGTGATCTCCAGCGTCCCGCCGTGGGTGGAGTACTCCCTGACCCCCAAGGGTCGCGAGCTGCACGAGGCCCTGGCCCCCATCGACCGCTGGGCGGACCGATGGGCCACCTCGGCCTGATCCCCGAACGATGAGCCACCCGGTCGCCGAGCCGGCGCCCGGAGAGCACGTCGACGCCCTCGCCCTCGTCCGTGACACGGTCGCGGCCGCGGGCAGCCTGGACGATGCCAGCCAGGCGGCGGTGGACGTCCTTCACGCCCGATTCCCGCATTACGACTGGGTCGGCATCTACTGGGTCGACCCGTCTGGCACCGAGCTCGTCCTCGGGCCGTGGACCGGGCCCGAGGCCACCGAGCACACCCGGATCCCGATCGGAACCGGCATCTGCGGCGCGGCCGCGGCGAGCGGCACGACCGAGATCATCGATGACGTGAATGCCGACCCCCGCTATCTCGCCTGCTTCACGACCACCCGCTCGGAGATCGTGGTCCCGATCTTCCACGAGGGCGTGGTCATCGGCGAGATCGACATCGACGGCTCGGACGAGGCGGCCTTTGGGCCGACCGACGCGCG
>DASYGU010000080.1:0-2827 GCA_035999355.1 Candidatus Limnocylindria bacterium
GAGCGGCTCCAGAACGAGTTCCTCCGCCTCCAGGCCCGGCTCCGCAAGACGATCGTGTTCGTGACCCATGACGTGGACGAGGCGATCAAGATGGCCGACCGGATCGTCATCCTGCAGGTCGGCGGGATCGTGGCCCAGTACGACACGCCCGATCGACTGCTCGCCGCGCCGGCCAGCGACTTCGTCGAGCGGTTCGTGGGGGCCGACCGGGGTCTGAAGCGCCTCTCCCTCGCCCGCGTGCGCGACCTCACCCTGGAGCCGGTCATCACCGCGACCGTTGGCGAGCCGCGATCCGCGGTCCGGGCCCGTCTGACCGATAACGCCGGCTGGGTCCTCGTCACCGACGAGCGGCGCCACCCGATCGGCTGGGTCGACGCGGCCGACCTCGCCGGCGACGGTCCGGTGGATGCGGCGATGGCCGTGCCGGGCTCGTCGCTCCTCCAGCCGGAGTCCACCCTCCGCGACGCGCTGTCCACCATGCTTGCGTCGTCGGCCCAGGTCGGGGTGGTGGTCGATGAACGCGAGGAGCTGCTCGGCGTGGTCAGCGTGGCGGCCATCTCGGCCACGATGCAGGACGGCGCTGTGCCGGACGGAGGGTCATGAACGACCAGCCGTTCTTCCGGATCGACTGGGTCATCGACAACCTCGACGTGCTCGCGCAGGCCACCATCGAGCACATCGTCCTGACCCTGATCGCGGTCATCGGCGGGATCGCCATCGCCTTCCCGGTGACCATCTTCATCCAACGCCGCCGGCGGCTCATCGGCCCGGTGCTGGGCTTCACCGGGATCCTGTATGCCATCCCGAGCCTGGCCCTCTTCGCCGTGCTCATCCCGTTCACCGGCATCGGCCTGCTCACCGCCGAGATCGCGTTGATCAGCTACACCCTGCTCATCCTCATCCGCAACGGGGTGGCGGGCCTGGACGGCGTGGACCCCGACGTCCTCGAGGCGTCGACCGGGATGGGCCTCAGCCGACGGCAGCGCCTGTGGCGGGTCGAGCTGCCGCTGGCGACCCCGGTGATCATGGCCGGACTCCGGATCGCGGTGGTGACCACCATCGGCCTGGTGGCGGTGACCGCCCTCATCGGCCAGGGCGGGCTGGGCTTCGTGATCATCGTCCTGGGCATCCGGCGCCAGTTCGAGACCGCGATCGTCGTCGGCGTGCTGCTGTCTATCCTGCTGGCGGTCCTCGCTGATCGCGGCCTCGTCCTTCTTGAGCGGGCGCTCACGCCGTGGACCCGAGCCCGCACCGCCGCCGGTCCGTCCGCGTCGTCCGAACCTCCGGTGGCCGGTTCGACGCTCGGGGCGAGCTGAGCCATGGAGATCGTCGGCGAGGTCGTGGCCTGGCTCACGGATCCGGCCCACTGGACCGGATCGGATGGCATCCCGGCGCGGTTCAGCGAGCACGTCGTCCTGTCCGGCGTCTCCCTGGCGGTGGGCCTCGCCATCGCCCTGCCTCTCGGGCTGGCAATTGGCCACACGCGGCGCTGGGCGGGAGCGGTGGTCGCGATCACGAACATCGGGCGGGCCGTCCCCTCGGTGGGCATCCTGGGCATCGCCTTCGTCCTGACCCTGCCGCTGGTCGCCGCCCTCAACCTGCGCAACATCGGAACGCCGGCGGCGCTCATCGCGCTCATCGCGCTTGCCATCCCGCCGATCGTGGTCAACGCGTATGTCGGTATCCGCGATGCGGACCCCGACGTGGTCGAGGCCGCCCGGGGCATGGGCATGAGCGAGCGACAGGTCCTCCGACGGGTGGAGGTGCCGCTGGGCCTGGGCGTCATCCTCGCGGGGATCCGCACCGCATCGATCCAGGTCATCGCCACCGCCACCCTGGGCGCCATCCTGTCCACCGGTGGCCTGGGGCGCTACATCGTGGACGGCTTCGCCCAGCGGGACTACCCGCAGATGGTGAGTGGGGCGCTGCTGGTCATGGTCCTGGTGTTCAGCAGCGAGGCCATCTTCGCCCTCGTTCAGCGGCGAACGGTCTCGCCAGGACTCGCGATCGATCGGACGGACCGCCTCCCGGAGCCCGCGCCCGGCTTCGGCCTCTAACCAGCGTACCGGCTACACTGGTAACTGGTAGACTGCCCCCACGGTCCGCGTCCAGCGGCCCAGGTCGGCGCGAGCCGATGAAGATCCACCAGAGGAGGACCCAATGCGGAAGACCCGCATGCTTGCTGCTGGGGCGGCTCTGGTACTGCTCGTCAGTGCCTGTCAGCCGGGTGGCAGCGAAAGCCCAAGCCCGTCAGCTCCGAGTTCCGGCGCGCCCTCGACCCAGGCCGAACTCCCCACCGTCATCGTCGGCTCCGCCAACTTCGACGAGGCGGCCGTGCTCGCCGAGATCTATGCCCAGGCCCTCGAGGCGGCTGGATTCACGGTCGAGCGCAACCTGTACACCGGACCGCGGGAGACCACCCTCCCGGCGCTCGAGAGTGGCGAGCTGAACCTCATGCCCGAGTACATCGGCAGCCTGCTGAGTGTTGGGCTCGGCGGTGAGGCGAGCGGCGACCCTGAGACCACGTTCGCCGACCTGCAGGACGCCCTGGCCGAGGTGGGCCTGGTGGCGTTCGACTTCAGCGAGGCGGCTGACCAGGATGCGTTCGCGGTCACCTCCGAGACCGCCAAGGCGAACGACCTTGTGACCGTCACCGACGTCGCGCCGATCGCGGCCGATCTCACCTGGGGCCTGCCGCCCGAGTGCGAGACCCGACCGACGTGCGGGATCGGCCTGAACGACCTGTACGGGATCGACATGGCGGCCATTCCGGTCGAGACCATCGACCCGTGTGGGCCTGCCATGGCCGAAGCGCTCAACACGGGCG
>DASYGU010000111.1:0-2656 GCA_035999355.1 Candidatus Limnocylindria bacterium
GTACCGAATGACCTGGCCGGCGTTAAGGGCCTGCCTCCGGGCCGGCCCTTCGAGGTATCCCGGTGTTAGCTATGGGAGGCCGGTCATCGAGACGTCGCCGAGCCACAGCGAAGACGACCCGTCTCCGAGCGACTCGACCAGGAACTCCGGACCCTGGGCCTCGGCCGCGACCGCGATGACGTGGATTCCCTGGCTGCCCGGGATGTCGTCCCCCGTGATCACCGGCTGCGAGCTGGCGCACATCCAGGTCAGCCCATCGAGGCTCGAGGCCACGCCGACTTCGGCGGTGGACAGGTCCGGGTCCAGGCCGTTGTAGAAGAGGAGGTAGCCGTCGTCCACCTCGCGCAGGCGCGGTATTGCCATCGAGCGGCTGTCGAACTCGCCGCAGAAACCAGGTTCGATGACCGGATCCGGCTCCTTGGTCCATTCCGCGCCATCGATCGAGGTCGCGACCCCGAACTGTCCTTCGTTCGGCGCGCCGAGGTTGCTGCCGGCGTACACCATCAGGTAGCCGTCGGGCGTATGGACGACTGACGGGAAGTCGAGGCCGGCTCCGTCCCACGCCCCGATCGTGCCTTCCAGGACGGGCTCCGGATCGGCGGTCCACGGTCCGGTCGGGGCCGGCGCCGTGGCCCGGAAGAGATCTGCCCCACGCTCCAAAGGAGCGCGGACGCCCCAGAAGAACATGACCCAGCTGCCGTCGTCCTCGCGCAGCACGCTGCCCGGTACCGGGCCAGGCGGGCTCAGGTTGAGGGAAATGCCGGCCAAAGGGTCGCCATCGGCGACGGTCCAGTCGAGGCCGTCAGGCGAGGTCGCGTAGAAGCCCCGCGGGTCGACGCTGTTCTCCTGGTCGAAGGTGACGCCGAACAGTTGGTAGGCCTCATCGGTGTAGGTCAGGGCGGCGGGCATCACCCATTCCTGACCCACGGCGCTGCCGTCCAGTACCGGCGCATCCCCCAGGATCTGGACCGACACTCCCGGGCCGAGCGAGGGCTCAGTCGTCGGAGCCGATGGAGCCACCAATGCCGGTGGACCGGCAGATCCGTCAGGCGCGACCGACGGTGTCAGGGTGCACGCGGCAACCGCGACCAGGGTCGCCGCCGACGGAAGGGATCGCAAGAGTCGCATTGCCATGACTAGTCGTGGGGACCGTTGGTTGGTTCACCTGCCACCAGGCGCTGAGAATGGAGACTGAAGATTTCTCACCGGCCGGGCGTCATGTCATCGTGGACGCATCGGCTGGAGGTGGATAGCGTGGTCGGCGAGAAGGTCGTCGCGGTCGACGGACGCCTGGGGCGGGCCGCCGCCTTCACCCGCCTGGCCGACGACCACCTCGACGCCGCCTACCGCCTGGCGCATGCCATTCTCGGCAATCGAGCTGAGGCCGAGGACGCCACCCACGACGCCCTCGTCCAGGCCTGGCGCCGCTGGGGTCAGTTGCACGATCACACGCGGTTCGAGCACTGGTTCGATCGGATCCTCGTCAACACCTGCCGCAGCCGGCTGCGGCAGACGAACCGACGACTGACGCGGGACCTCTCTCCAGAGCTCGCCGCTTCCGGACGTGATCCCACGGGCCAAATCGACGACCGCGACCAGATGCGCGCCGCGTTGGCGCAGCTCTCGCCCGACCATCGCGTGGTGGTCGCTCTCCGGTTCTACCGCGATCTCCCCATCTCCGAGATCGCGAGGCGAATCGGGGTGCCCGAGGGGACCGTCAACTCCCGACTCCACTACGCGCTGCGCCACCTGCGCGAGACGCTCGGTGATCTCGAATACCCAGGAGCAGACCGATGACCAACGACCAACTCGAGAAGCGCCTCCACTCCTGGTACCTCGCCGAGGTTCGCGACGACGAGGCGGCTCCGATCACCCTGCGCGGTGGCCTGGCCGAGATCACCACCGTCCCGCCTGCTGGCTTGTTCCGGGACCGACGCACGTTCGTTCTGCTGGCGGCCGCGGCGGTGCTGGCCGTCGCCGCGATCGGGAGCGCCGTGGCCATCGGCTCGGGTTTCTTCCGCACACCGGCGCCCGAAACCGACCTGCTCGTCCCGATTTTCGAACCGTGCGAGCCGGCCCTTCCCGAGGGCGTCCTGCTGACCTTCGACCCGGCGGGTCGGCAGGCGGATGGACCGCCATCGACGGTCCCGCGCTACGTCCTGTACGAGAGTGGCCAGACCCTGAGATACGAATGGTCCACGGCCACGGAGTGGGATGCATGGCGGCAGCGACGGATGGCGCCCGAGGGGGTACGACTCCTGCTCGACTCGGTCCAGGGCGTGAACCAGCCGAGCTGCGAGCCGCTGTATCTCCCGGAATACGCTTCGCATGCCTACGCGGTGACTGCTCGGTCCGCAGACGACGCAGTCCGGCAGCTCTACCTTGGTTCCGGACTATTCGAGGTCGGATTCGGCACGGAGGCGGCGCATGCCGCTGCCGCCGATCTCGTGACGCGGTTCGCCGATCCGGACTTGAAGCTCCCACCGGCGGACTGGGTTGATACCGATTGGCAGCCCTATGCGCCGGAGCGCTACTCCGTCGTGGCCTACTTCCCCACCGGGATGGGCGACGAACCGGGCTCGGAAGCTTGGGACGTCACGCTCCCGGACGGATCCACGCTCAAGACGTTCGGCGAGACGACGCCCGGAACCGAGGC
>DASYGU010000131.1:0-6997 GCA_035999355.1 Candidatus Limnocylindria bacterium
CGCCGGACGGGTGCGCCCGTCCCGGGTCGAGATTCGCCTTCGAGTATACGCCTGCGGGTTCGGCAGTAGCATCAATCCGCCATGCAGCTGCGCGCATTTCACATCGTGTCCGTGGTGTGTTTGGTCCTGATGTTCGGGCTCAGCGCGTACGCCTGGATCCAGCTCCCTCCCGACGCCCAGACCCCTGTCCACTGGAACCTGTCAGGCGAGGTCGACGGCTACGCGTCCAAAACGTTCGCCCTCCTGTTCGTGCCCGTGCTGACCGTCGGGTTGGTTGTCCTCCTGTCGCTCATCCCCCGTCTCGATCCACGTCGAACCAACCTGTATCGGTCCTCGACGCCGTACCAGGTCATCTGCTCGGCGGTGGTGGTCCTCATGCTCGTGGTCCACGCCGGAACCATCCTCATCGCTCTTGGCGCGCCGCTGGACCTCACGGTGGTCATCGGAGTGGGCGTGGGCGCACTCCTGTTCGTGATCGGCACCCAGCTGGGGAACACCCGGTCCAACTGGTTCATGGGCGTGCGCACGCCGTGGACCCTGGAAAGCGAGCTGTCGTGGCGCAAGACGCATCATCTCGCCGGTCGCCTGTTCATGGCCATCGGCCTGATCAGTGGCGCGGTCGCTGTGTTCGGACCGCCGGAGCTCTACTTCTGGGTTCTGTTGCTCAGCCTGTTGGGTGGAATCGTCTGGATCATCCGCTACTCGTACGTCGTGTGGCGCGACGACCCAGATCGCGTTGCGCATCGCCCCGCTGACTAGGCTCAGTCGCTCCGCAACCTCGCGTAGGTGATCAGGTCGTGATAGCGGCCTGCGCGGTACTGGGAGCCGCGGGCGGCTCCTTCGCGCACGAAGCCGGCCTTCTCGAGGGCGCGTTGCTCGGCCGCGTTCTCGACATCGGTCTGCGCTTCGACCCGGTTGGCATCGGTCGTATCGAACAGGTAGTCGGCCAGCAGCTGCTGGGCGATCGGGCCATAGCCCTGCCCGCGGGCCTCGGGGATGAGTGAGATGCCGATGTTCCACGCCCGGTTCAAGGGACCCGGGCCGTAATGGACCTCGTGCCAGCCGACCGTGCCGATCGGCGCACCGTCGGATTCGCGAATGACGAGCAGCTCTCCGTTCCGCTCATTGCGGAGCGGTCCCTCGGCCAGCGTCTCGCGCATCGCGGACCGATCACCGGGCCCCAGCCCGAAGTCATTGAACTCGCCGCGGATCTCGGGTGAGGCGGCCCATGCGTCGAGCAGGTCGGCATCGGCCAGCGTGGCATCTCGAAGCCGGATGTCTGCCGCCTGTCGCTCGCTCACCTCAGGTCCGACCTCGACTGTGGATTTGGAGCCGACGCGTATTCTGCCCAAAAGCAGAAATGCGCACGGAGGACTCGTCCCATGACCCGCAGACTTCTCGCGATTGCGGCGATGACCCTGGTCATTGCCGCCTGCTCCGGCTCGCCGGACGCTTCGAGCCCCGACGACGGTGGGCCCGGTTCGAGCAGCGGCGCCGAACCGAGCGCAGCGGCATCCACCGGAGGTGGTGGGAGCGGTGGCGGCGCGGCAGCGGCCTGCGACCTGATCACGGCCGATGAGGCGGCATCGGTCATGGGAGTTGACAGCCTGGAAAGCGAGCCGACCCCTGGCGACACCTCGTACTGCATCTACGCCGGGGCCGATGCGACGACGTTGGTAGCGACCTCATTCAACGCCACGAATGCGAACGACGTCATGGGCGCCTACGGGGGACAGGACGGCGTGACCGAGGTCTCCGGAATCGCGGACCAGGCGCTGTGGGACTCGAACTCGGCAACCCTGTTCGTGGCCAAGGGGGACGCCATCGTGGGGATCACGGCTGGCGACGGATCGATGGATCTGGCGCAGCGCCAGGATTACTCCGAGCAACTGGGGGCAATCGCCGCCGGACGCATGTAGTCATCGGCCGGGGGACTCCGGCGTATCACGTTCCTCGTCGCCGATGACGTCCTGGCCGTGGAGGCGGATCGTCCGCACGTAGAGCAGCAGTGACGGCACGATGAAACCGGCCGCGGCCAACAGGGCGGCCGGGGCGCCCGCGGTGACGGCCAGTGCGCCGAGCAGCGGGCCGCCCGCGATCTGGCCGACCGCATCGGTCTGAGCATTCAGGGACATGACCGTGGCCCGCACGTTCGGGGTCAGGCTCTGGTTGATCCAGGCGGTGCTGATCGGGATCGTCACACGGCGCATGACGCGCGCGACGAAGTAGCCGGCCACCGCCATCTTGAAGCTCACCGCCAGCGCGAACACGACCATGGCCACCATCAGCGCGGCATCCATCCCCAGGAGCGCGCGTGCGGTCGCGACGTGGTTGTCGGTGTCCACCTTTCGGCGGGCCACCTCCGCCACGCCGATGCTGATCACGAGGGTGGAGACGCTGATCAGCCCGAACCAGGCGATGGGCGGCAGGTCGATGATCACGGGAAACGTGTAGTCGTTGAGGAGATGGAACTCCCACAGCCGATCGAAGGTCTCGCTCGCACCGGCGCTCAGAAACGTGATCAGCAGGACGGTCAGCAGAACAGGACGGGCCCGCACGGTCCGAATGCCGGCCTTCAGCGTGTCGGCCATGGTTCGGGCCCGGCTGCGGTCGCCGCGCGGCTCCGGCTTGTAGTGGTCCTCGGGCATGAACGCGAGCAGCGTCGCGGCGATCACGAGGAAGCCGATTCCGCCCACCACCATGGGCACCGCCAGGCCGAACAGCGACCCGAGGAGCGCGCTGCTGCCGATCCCCAGCGCCGCCGCGGCATAGCCGAGCTGCGAACCACGCAGGTAGGTCTTCCCCACCTCGTGACCCTGGAGCTCGTCCGCGATCCACGCCTCGGTCGCACCGGACTGGAACGTCGCGCCCAGTCCCCACAGGAACTGCGCGGCGACGATGGCGGCGAACACCGGGACGAGGCCCCACAGGATGAATCCGGCCGCGAGGAACAGGCAGCCGATGATGATCGAGAGCCGGCGGCTGACGGTGTCAGCCACCAGCCCGGTGGGCACCTCGAACAGGAGGGCCGATATCTCGAGCGCGGTCCCGACCAGGACCAGCTGAAGCGCATCGAGTCCAGCGATCTGGATGCCGTACAGCGCGCTGGCCGTGAAAACCAGCATGTAGCAGTAGAACTCGGCCGCCTCGAGCCAGAGGAAGACGGCGTACGCGCGCCGCGCGGACCGGGGCCTCACCCGGCAGGCACCGCCCGCAGGACCTGGAGCGTGGTCTCGATCGGGTCGCGGCCACGGACCAGCGGAATGCGGACCTGGTTGGAGCCGGCCACCGGGCGGAACCCGGCGACGGTCAGGGCGCGGGTCACCACCGCCCGGTCGTAACGACGCCACCTCAGGGTGAGCCGCCCGTCACCGATCCGGACCTCGGACACGTCGGCCACCTCCGCCGCCAACCGCACGCTGACCGCCCGGAACAGGCCCTCGACGTCGGGCGGGATCGGTCCGAACCGGTCCTGCAGGTGGGCGCGGAGCGCCTCGGCATCGGCATCGGTCTTGACCTGGGAGAACCGCCGATAGATTTCGAGCTTGGCACCGGCGGCACCCACGTACCCGTCGGGCAGGAACGCAGACCCCGGCAGCTCGAGCCGGACCGCCGCCGGCTCCGGTGGCGGGATCCGGCCGCGGCGGAGGTCCACCGCCTCGGCCAGGAGCTGGGTGTAGAGCTCGAATCCAACCGCCGCCATGTAGCCCGACTGCTCCGCACCCAGGATGTTGCCGGCGCCCCGGATCTCGAGATCGGACAGCGCGATCTGGTATCCCGCTCCGAGGTCCGAGGCGCTGAAGATCGCGTGCAGCCGTCGACGAGCGACGCCGGACAGCGGGAAGCCGCGCCGGTGGAGGAGGTACGCGTACGCCCGGCGGTCGGAGCGGCCAACCCGGCCGCGCAGCTGATACAGCTGGGCCAGCCCGAACGTGTCGGCCCGGGCGATGAGCATGGTGTTCGCGTTCGGGATGTCCAGGCCGGACTCGATGATCGTGGTGCACACCAGCACGTCGAACAGGCCCGCGTCGAAGTCGAGCATGACCCGCTCGAGCATGCCCTCCGCCATCTGGCCATGACCGATGGCCACCCGCGCCCTGGGGACGAGCCGGCGAACCCGGGCGGAGGCGGCCTCGATGGTCTCGACCCGGTTGTGGACGTAAAAGACCTGCCCGCCGCGATCGATCTCGCGCGTGATCGCGTCGCGGACCAGTCCGTCGTCGTCCTCCGCGATGCGAGTCAGGATCGGCAGCCGCGCCTCGGGTGCGGTCTCGATGACGCTCAGGTCACGGATCCCGACCAGGCTCAGGTGGAGCGTGCGCGGGATGGGCGTGGCAGACAGGGTCAGGACGTCCACCTCGCGGCGGAGGAGCTTGATCTTCTCCTTCTGCGCCACCCCGAACCGCTGCTCCTCGTCCACCACGAGCAGCCCGAGGTCGGCGAACGCCACGTCCTTGCTCAAGAGCCGATGCGTGCCGACCACGACATCCACCGTCCCCGCCGCCAGCTCACCCACGATCCGCTGCTGCTCGCCCTTGGACACGAAGCGGCTGAGCACCTCGACCTTGACCGGGAAGGCGGCCAGCCGGCGCTGAAAGGTGAGCAGGTGCTGCTGGGCGAGGACCGTGGTCGGGACCAGGACCGCCACCTGGCGTCCGGCCTCCACCACCCGGAACGCGGCACGGAGGGCGACCTCGGTCTTGCCGTAGCCCACGTCGCCGGCCACCAACCGGTCCATCGGCCGCCGACGGGACATGTCCTTCGCGACCTCGCCGATCGTCCGCGCCTGGTCGGGCGTCTCGGTGAACGGGAACGACTCCTCCAGCTCCCGCTGCCAGGTCGTGTCGTCGGGGTACGAGAAGCCATCGGCCTGCTCGCGAGCGGCGTACAGCTCGAGCAGGTCGTCGGCGAGGTCTATCACCGCCTGGCGGACCCGCCGCTTGGTGGCGGCCCACTCCCGTCCGCCGAGCTTGGACAGGCCGGGCGCCGGCGCGCCGGAATAGCGCGTGATCCTCCCCACCTGGTCGGCGGGCAGGAAGATCTTGTCGTCGCCGGCGAAGTCCAGCTGGAGGTACTCGCGGACGGTGCCCTCCAGCGTCCGGGTGGCCATTCCCACGTAACGCGAGATCCCGTGGTCGACGTGGACGACCAGCTCCCCCGGCTCGAGCTGGGCGAGCAGGTCGCGGGTGACGACCCGCTTGGAGGTGAGCAGCCGACGCACGCGGGCGGCACCGAACAGCTCCCGATCGGAGAGAAGGACGAGGTTTGAAGGCTGGTGGATGAAGCCGATCCCGGTCGAGCCATGGACCAGCGCCACGCTGCCGGGAGGCGGCGGCGCCTCGAGCGCGTCGGATGGACCGATCCGGCCTGGCAGGTCGCCGATCAGCTCGGCCAGCCGGCTGGCCTGGTCGGTGGCGACCACGACCCGGGCCCCGCCACCGGCCTGCTCGCGGAGCCACTCCCCGATCTGCTCGCTGCGTCCCGGGAGCGCCGGCGCGGGCCCGAATCCCGCGTCGGTGGCGCCACCTTCCTCCAGCCGCTCCGCGCTTCGTTCGAGGAGGGAGTCGAGCGTCTCGGCGGCGGCGTACGGCGGCTGCCAGTGCGGAGGCAACTCGCCGTCCTCGATCAGGTGGGACCGCCGATCGGCGGCCCAGCGGTCCGCCTCCGCCGCATGGCCGCGGAGCTGATCGACATCAGTCAGGACGAGGTGCGCGTCGGCGGGCAGGTGATCCGCGGTGGGGGCGGCGGTCAGGTGGGTGATCCACGTCTCCGCGGCCTCACCCGCGTCGCCTGCCTCGAGGCGGGCAAGATCGGTCTGGAGCGTCTCGCTCAGCGCCTCGACCTCCCCCACCTGCGCAATGAGCGCGGCCCGCAGCTCGTCGGGGGCGGGCACCGCGAACTCGCCCGCGGGCAGCAGCTGGATCTCCTTCCGGCGGGAGCGACTTGCCTGGGTCGTCGGGTCGAACACGCGGATGGCGTCGATCTCGTCGCCGAACTGCTCGATCCGGATCGGGTCCGGCTCGCCCGGCGGCCACAGGTCGATCAAGCCGCCGCGGACGGCGATCTCGCCGATGCCGGTCACCTCGGGCGTGGCGTCATATCCGGCTGCGAGCAGCCCGTTTGTGAGATCCCGCTGCGGGACGCGGTCGCCGACCCGTATGCGCCGGCGAGCACCGCGCAGCCGATCCACGGACAGGGTCCGCTGCCATACGGCGGCGAGCGGGGCGACGATCACCAGGTCCCGCTCGGAACCCGCCAGCCGGGCCAGGACCGTGAGCCGCGCAGCGGATTCGTCCCGATCGGGGAGCGCCCGTTCCAACGGCAGGGCGCCGCGCTCGGGCAGCACGGCCACCGTGCTCTCGTCCAGCCATGCCCCGAGCTCGTCGGCCAGGCGATGGGCCTGCTCATCGGTCTCGACCACGACCACGAGCGGCCGGGTTCGCTCGACGCTTGCGCGACGCGAGGCGAGATGCGCCGCCCGCGCGGCGGTCGGTACGCGCAGCTCGACCGGCGGCGGAGGCGGCGGGCCCAGGAGGCTGAGAAGCGGCCCGAGCCGCGGACCGCGGGTCACGACCCGGCGGGCGGTTCGTCCAGGTCGACCCCGTTGAACGCGTTCATCGCGGCGTCGGTCCCCTCGGCCAGCCACGACTCGACCGCGTCGGCGGCGGTGCCGATCGCTTCGCGCGCGAGCTCGTCTTCGGCCTTGCTGAAGGTGGACAGGACGTGATCCACCATCTCGCCATTGCGCCCGATCCCGACCCGCAGCCGCGCGAACTGGTCGGTGCCGAGGGCCTCGATGATGTCGCGCAGCCCGTTGTGGCCGCCGGCCGAGCCTCCGCGTCGCAGCCGGATGCGACCCAGGGGCAGGTCCGCGTCATCGGTCACCACCAGCAGGTCGGTCTCGTAGGTCGCGTTCGCGTTGCGCAGGGCCGCGCGGAGTGGCGGCCCCGACTGGTTCATGAACCGCGCCGGCTTGACGAGGAGGACGGTGCCCACC
>DASYGU010000211.1:0-3164 GCA_035999355.1 Candidatus Limnocylindria bacterium
CGGCGTCTCACCGTCATCCCTGATGCGCGCGCTCATCGCGGCCGGGCTGGACCGCTCGTACGCGGCGCTCACCGAGTCCGAGGCCGCCTCCGATCTGGCGGCCGAGCTCGCCGCGCTCCGTGAGCGGATCGAGGACATCGCCACCAGCCTCGCCGCCGATCGCCCCTCGTGACCGAGGCCCTCGGGCGGATCGGCTTCGCGGTCAGTCGTTACAACCCGGAGGCCAAGGCCGTCCTGGTGCGCGGTCGCGCGTGGTGCGAGAACCAGGGAATCGCGACCTGGGACGCCGTCGCCGACGATGAGGACAAGCTCGCGTCCGAGCTGCCGGGGAGCGACCTGGTCGTCGTCCTGGGCGGGGACGGCACGTTTCTCCGCGTCGCGAGGATCATCGGCGACTCCGAGGTGCCGGCCCTCGGTGTGAACCTCGGGCGGGTTGGCTTCCTGGCCAAGGTCGAGCCCGACGAGCTGGAGCCGGCGCTGGACGGGATCGCGGCCGGCCGCCACCGGATCGCGGAGCGGATGCGACTCGGCGCGACGATTCACCCCCGAGACGGCGAGCCGACCACGGCGGCCTGCCTGAACGAGGTGGCCGTGGCCCGCGCCGCGCAGGTGCGGCTCATCCAGGTCGAGGTCGAGGTGAGCGGCAGCCATCTGGCGACCTACCTCGCCGACGGCGTCGTCGTCGCCACGCCGACCGGGTCGACCGCGTACTCGTATTCGGCCGGCGGGGCGGTCCTCGATCCGCGGCTGCGGAACCTCGTGATCACGCCGGTGGCCGCCTACCTGTCCGCCCTTCACAGCGTGGTGACCGGCGAGGATCACCTCATTCGACTCCACCTCCGTGAGGCGTTCGGCGGGGCGGTCGTCTCGTTCGATGGGCAGCGCGAGGTCGCGGTCGAGGTCGGGGAGTGGGTCGAGGTTCGCGCCCTGCCCGTGCCGTTGCGCCTGGTCGAGCCCGAGGGCAGCACCCCGTTCTACGACCTGCTTCGGACGAAGGCGTCCCTGCTCCCTGACTGATATGTCTGGTCCACGCCCATGACCACCGCCGCGGCCGACCCTCGCCTGACGGCCGCCATCGGCGAGTTCCTGCTCGAGCTGCGGGTGGAACGCGGGCTCTCGCCCTTGACCATCGCCGCCTACCGCCGCGACCTCGATCAGTTCGCGGCCGGCTCCGGGCCGGGCTGGCGCGACGACCCGGCGGTGGTGGGCGAGTTCGTGGCGCGCCTCCGGCGGCAGGGCCGACGGGCGTCGACCCAGGCCCGCAAGGTGGCGGCGATCCGGAGCTTCTACGGCTTCGCCCGGCGGGAGGGTGTGATCGAGCGGGATCTCGCCGACCTCATCGACCCGCCCCGCCCCGGTCGCTACCTGCCCGAGGTGCTCGCGCCGGACGAGGTCGAACGGATCTTGGCCGCCCCGGGTGACGACCCGGCCGGGCTACGAGATGCGGCCATCCTCGAGCTGCTGTACGCGTGTGGTCTGCGGGTGTCCGAGCTGACCGGGCTCGACCTCGACCGGCTGAACCTGGGTGCGCTCGAGGTTCGAGTCATCGGCAAGGGGAACCGCGAGCGCCGGGTGCCGATGGGCGAGCCTGCCCGCGACCGGCTCCATCGGTATCTGTCCGGCCCGCGTCAGGCCTGGACGGCCGGCAAGCCGACGCCGGCGGTGTTCGTGTCGCAGCGCGGAACGCGGCTCGTCCGGGAATCGGTGTGGCGGCTGGTGCGACGCTGGAGCCAGGCGGCGGGGGTCGTGGGAGACATCACCCCGCACACATTCCGGCACAGCTTTGCGACCCATCTCTTGGAGGGAGGCGCCGATCTGCGGGTGGTCCAGTCGCTCTTGGGCCATGCTAGCATCAGCACTACCCAGCTCTATACCCACCTGACCGGCGAGCGCGTTCGGGAGGTGTACACCCGGGCGCACCCGCGAGCCTGAGGAGACCGATGAGTTACGCGCGCAAGCTGCTGGCCCGAGGCGAGGACGTCGTCCTGGAGAGCCACCAGCACTGGTTCGTCGTCATCGGCCGATCGTGGTGGGCGATCGTGCTCGCCATCTTCGCCCTGGCGGTCCTGATCTTCGTGGCCAGCCCACCCGAGGAGGGTACCGACAGCGCGGCCGAGGTCGTGGCCTTCATCTTCCTGCTCATCGCGTTCGCTCGCATCGGATGGGTGATCTGGGACTGGCGGAACAACGAGTTCCTGGTCACCACCCGCCGGATCGTGCGCGCCGAGGGGATCCTGAACAAGCGGATGGTCGAGACCAGCCTCGAGAAGGTGAATGACGCCGTGCTCACCCAGAGCATGTTCGGGCGGCTGTTCGGTTTCGGCGACCTCGACATCCTGACCGCCGCCGACGAGATGGGCGGCATTGAGGACTTCCCGATGGTCGCCGACCCGGTCGAGTTCAAGGTCGCGATGATGAACCAGAAGGAAGCGGTCGAGCGGCCGGACATCGCCCCGCAGGCCTACCAGCACCAGACCGCCCCGGAACTGGTCCCCGCCGAGCCGATGGCTCCTCGCGCCGGAAGCGACCGGGTAACGGTGGTGGACGAGCCAGCGCCCGCGGCCCAGGCTCCGATGGAGATGCCGGTCGACAGCCCTCCGAGCAGTCCCGCTGCGGCCGCGCCGGCCGAGGACGCCACCGCGACACTCGAACGGCTTGCCTCGCTGCGTGATCGGGGCCTGATCACGCCCGAGGAATACGACGCCAAGAAGCGCGAGCTCCTGGAGCGGATCTAGCGTGGCCGCGGACCCGGCCAGCGAAGACCTCGGACGGCGGATCGAGACCGCCGCCGCAGCCATCCGCGAGCGACTGTCTGCGGTCCCCGCTCTCGCGACGCCTCGGCTCGGACTTGTCCTCGGCTCGGGCCTCGGAGCCGTGGCGGACCTCCTGGATCCTGAGCCCCGCATCCGGATTCCATACGGCGAGATCCCCGAAGTGCCGGTGTCCGGCGTGCAGGGTCACGCTGGAGAGCTGATCGCCGGACTGGTCGCCGGGAAGCCCGTGCTCGTGCTGGCCGGCCGCGTGCACGCCTACGAGGGCTACAGCCATCGCGAGGTGACGATCCTGATCAGAGCCACCTTCCGGGTGGGTGTCGAGGCGGTCGTGCTGACCAACGCGGCCGGTGGCCTGGACCCGGACTTCGAGCCCGGTGAGCTCATGCTCTG
>DASYGU010000256.1:0-4307 GCA_035999355.1 Candidatus Limnocylindria bacterium
GACCGTGGCCCGGCTCCTCAGTCCGGAGGGGCTGCTGGTCGGAGTCACCTACACCCCGTGGATGCACCCGCACGAGCACGGCGACCATGAAGGCCACGACCACGGGGAGCATGACCACGACGATCACGAGGGCCATGATCACGAGGGTCACGACCATGGCGAGCACGAGGGCCACAACCACGGCGATCACTGAAGACCGACTGCTCATCCTGGGTCCCGACGAAGGGACCGCCTATCCGGGCGACGTCCTGCAGAAGGTCGAGGCATCCCAGACCGGAGGCCACTGGGGAGTCGCGGTGGTCTGGGGCGTGCCCGGGGAGGGTGGCCAGACCCACATCCACGACGGTGAGGCAGAGGCGTTCTTCATCCTCGAGGGCACGGTTGACTTTCTCGGAGCCACGAGCCGCACGCCGCTTGGACCTGGCAGCTTCGTCCTCGTCCCGCCCGATACCGAGCATGGGGTGCGGATCACGGGCTCGGGTCCCGCCCGATGGCTCGCCATCTGGCCGGCCGCCCTGGACGGCATGTTCTCGGAGATCGGCTCGATCGAGGACGTCAACCAGGAAGCCTACGACCAGGTTCGTCTGCGACACGGGGTCCGGGCGGGTCGTGATCGACGGGACGAGTTCGCCGGCCAAGGTTGACATGTATCGTGACACGATATATCGTGATACGACATACACACCCACATGAGGTCAGCCGTGGCCAAGAAGCCATCCACCGACGAGCTGAGCCCGTTCGCCACGCCCGCCCTCGTCGTCCTCGCCGTTCTGGCCGATGGGCCGAAGCACGGCTACGTGATCATGCAGGAGTCAGAGCGGCTCAGCGGTCAGGCGATGGGACCCGGGACCCTGTACGCCGCCCTCGCCCGCCTCGAGCGCCGCGGGCTCATCGAGGCTGTTCCGTCGGATGACCGTCGCCGCCCGTATCGGCTGACGGGCCTCGGGGCAACGACGCTCCAGGCCCATCTCGACCAGCTGCAGTCATTTACCCACCAGGCGCTCGGACGCCTGGAAGGCGGCGCGGCGTGAGCCCGCGCCGGCTGGTGGCGCTGTATCCCGTTGCCTGGCGGGATCGGTATGGCGATGAATTCCTCGCCGTCCTCGAACAGCGCCCGCCCCGCCGATTCGACGTCATCGACATCGCCTGGGGCGCCCTCGACGCGCACCTGTTCCCCCAGGCGCCAGAAGGGAGATTTCGCATGTTCACCCGTTTCGCCGGTCTTGCCGCTATCGGCGCCGGCGCCGCCCTCTCGGTTGGCTTTTGGGGATTGAATGAGATCACGGTCCCGGTCTTCTACGTCCTGGCCATCGTCGGCCTTGTCGGGATCCACTTGCGGCAGGTCTCCGTCCGTCCGGGCCTCGCCTGGTTCGGGTTCCTCGTCGCGCTCCTCGCCCTCGTCTGGGGAATCGGATTCGTCCTGCTCACCAAGGTCGGCGTCATCCCCACCAGCGGCGGCGAGTTCGGCTACTTCGCGAGCATCGCGCTTTGGATCGGGTCCGCCACCTTGGGCGCGGTGATGCTGGCGATTCGCGTCTTCCCCACCGTCGCGGGTCTTGCCTTCACGATCGCCGCGCCGGTGGCCATGATCGGCCTGCTGGCTGGCCGCACGATCGCCCCGGGGAGCGTCCTCGAGATCGTCTCGCAGGTGGGGCTCGTGATCTACGCGCTGGCCTGGATCGTCGTCGGATGGAGCCTGCTCGCTGCCCAGCCGCAAGAGGGCGTCCTCGACGCGACCGGCTGACCGGCCTAGGGGGCCGTCCGTCGCCGGGGACCAATCCGGATGACGATCGGCGCTACCCTTCGGGCATGGCGAGCGAGGTGACCGACCCGATCGAGGAGCTCCAGCAGGCCGCCGAAGATCGATGGGTTACAGGCTGGCTCGCTGGGCCGACCTGGACCCGGTACGAGGAGCTCCCCGCACAGCCGGGTGACGAAGCCCCGGATCTGGAGCTTCCCGACACGTCCGGTGGCAAGCGGC
This sequence comes from Candidatus Limnocylindria bacterium, assembly GCA_035999355.1. Taxonomy (GTDB): domain Bacteria; phylum Chloroflexota; class Limnocylindria; order QHBO01; family QHBO01; genus DASTEQ01. The sequence goes on from DASYGU010000256.1 coordinate 1,982, forward strand.
GCCTCTCCGAGTTCTGGGCCTATGGGCCAGCGCTCGTGATCTTCATGCGTCACTTCGGGTGCTCATGCCTGATGGAGCGCTGGGAGGCGCTGAAGGACGAGCTCGATGCCTTCACCGAGGCCGGCGCCACGGTCGTGGCGGTCTGCCAGGCCGAGCCGGAGCGCGCCGCGGCGGTCGCGACCCGCCGCGGCTATCGGTTCCCGCTCCTCTGTGACCCCGACCGAACGGCGTACCGCGCCTTTGGGCTGCTGGAAGGCACCCCGGCCCAGATCCTGCACGACTTCCCGTGGCGGCCGAACGACATGGACACGGCCCAGACGATGTTCTGCGAGCCCAGGCGTGGCACGGAGCGGGCGGTGGTCGACTCCCCGTGGCAGCTCCCCGGGGAGTTCGTGGTGGCCGTCGACGGCCGCATCCAGCTCGCCCACCGCTACCAGTACTGCGAGGACTTTCCGCCCAAGACCGTGCTCCTCGGTGCCATCGCCGCCGCGCAGCGCTAAGGTCTTCGCATGACCACCACATCGGTCCGCCAGATCGACCAGCTGCGCGACAGCATCAAGGGCTTCCTGGACTTCTTCAACGGCCCGTTCTCGAAGCTGAACGAGAACTCCGACGTCGCCAACTTCGCCGTCGGCAACCCGCTCGAGAAGCCGATGCCCGAGTACGTGGAGACGCTCCGCGCCCATCTCGAGCCTCGGCGACGGAACTGGTTCGCCTACCAGGTCAGCGATCCGAAAGCGCGAATCGCGGTGGCGAGGAGCCTGAGCGAGGCCACCGGCATGGCCTGGGACCCCGAAGACGTGGCCATGACCAACGGCGGATTCGCGGCGCTGGCGGTGGCCATGCGAGCGCTGGTCGAGCCGGATGACGACGTCATCTTCTTCTCGCCGCCATGGTTCTTCTACGAGTTCATGATCCTCGCGGCTGGTGCGACCCCCGTCCGCGTCCATCTCCCGCCGCCGGCGTTCGAGCCGGACCTTGACGAGCTGGCCGCGGCCATTACCCCCCGCACCCGAGCCCTGATCTTCAACTCACCCCAGAACCCCAGCGGCCGGGTCTACCCGATCGAGACCCTGACCGCCCTGGCCCGGACCCTGACCGATGCGTCCGAGCGGATCGGTCATCCGATCTACCTCATCAGCGACGAGCCGTACCGGAAGATCCTGTTCGATGGGATCACGTTCCACTCACCGGCCGAGGTGTACCCGCACACCGTCGTCACCTACTCCTACGGCAAGCAGCTGCTCGCCCCGGGCCAGCGGGTCGGGTACCTCGCGGTCCCGCCCACCATGCCCGATCGCGAAGAGTTCCGAGAGGCCGCCTTCGTGGCGCAGTTGGCGACCGGCTACGCATTCCCGAATGCCCTGCTCCAGCACGCCCTGCCCGACCTCGAGCCGCTGATCATCGACATGCCGGCCATGGAGCGGCGGCGGGATCGGCTGGTCGGCGCGCTGCGAGAGATGGGGTACGAGGCCACGATGCCGGAGGGGACCTTCTACCTCATGGCCCGCTCGCCAATCGCCGACGACATCGCCTTCACCGACATCCTGGCGAGGCACCGGGTGCTTGTCCTGCCCGGCACGATCGTCGAGGTCCCCGACTGGTTCCGGATCAGCCTGACCGCGACCGACGAGATGGTCGAGCGAGGCATTCCCGGCTTCGCGGCTGCCTACGCGGAGGCGCGATCCCGCTGATCTCCGGCGGTTTCGCCCGCGCTACCATCGGCTCATGAAGACGCTCATCACCAACGGCACCATCGTCAACGCCGATGCCACGACCAGCGGTGACGTCCTGGTCGACGGCGAGCAGATCGCGCTCATCGGTACCGACCTGGCCTCGACGGTCACCGCTGACCGGACCGTTGATGCCAGCGGCAAGTGGGTGATCCCGGGCGCCATCGACGTCCACACCCACATGGAGCTCCCGTTCGGGGGGACGTTCGCCAAGGACACCTTCGAGACCGGGACCCGGGCCGCGGCGTTCGGTGGGACGACCACGATCATCGACTTCGCGGTCCAGCCGCGAGGCCAGTCTCTCCACGACGGGCTCGATGCCTGGCATGCCAAGGCTGACGGCAACGCGACCTTCGACTACGGCTTCCACATGATCATCAGCGACGTGCGCGACGACGTCCTGGCCGAGATGGACACCCTCGTCGACGAGGGGGTGACCACCTTCAAGCTGTTCACCGCTTATCCCGGCGTTTTCTTCTCCGACGACGGTGCCATTTTCCGGGCCATGCAGCAGACCACCAGGAACGGCGGGCTGATCATGATGCACGCCGAGAACGGGCTGGCCATCGACGTCGTCGCCGGCCAGACGGTGG
>DASYGU010000297.1:0-2559 GCA_035999355.1 Candidatus Limnocylindria bacterium
CTGGGGATCGGGATGCGGAAGCCGCGGAACGGGGGACTCGGACTGGACGTTGCCGGAGTTGTCGAGGCGGTCGGTCCAGAGGTCGGTCGCTTCAGGCCCGGCGACCAGGTGTTCGGGGACATGACCCAGTTCGGGCACGGCGCATACGCGGAGCTCGTCACCGCGCCGGCCCATGCCTTCGCCCCGGTGCCAGCCGGCGTCTCGCTTGAAGATGCCGCCACCACCCCACAGGCGGCGATCCTGGCCATCCAGGGCCTGGACGCCCAGGGCGGGATCAAGCCGGGCGACAAGGTGCTCATCAACGGCGCGTCGGGCAGCGTGGGGCCGTTCGCGGTTCAGATCGCGAAGTCGCGCGGGGCGGAGGTGACCGGCGTGGCCAGCACCAAGAAGCTGGAGTTCGTTCGGTCCCTGGGCGCCGACCACGTCCTGGACTACACCCGCGACGACTACACCGAGCTGGGCCAGCGGTACGACCGGATCCTGGACATGGCGGCGTACCACTCGATCGGCGACATCCGCCGGGTCCTGACCCGGACCGGGGGATACACCGCGATCGGCGGGTCGCTCGTGAATGTCTTCGGCGCCATGCTGGTCGGGGTGCCGATGCGGCTGGCCGGCAAGCAGCGGGCCGGGCTGCCGATGTGGAAGCCGTTCCGGGCGGAGGACGTGGTGGTCGTGTCCCGGATGCTGGCCGATGGGACGATCAAACCGATCATCGACAAGCGGTTCCCGCTGGCTGAGGTGCCCGATGCGCTGCGCTACGCGGACGACGGCCATGCCCGCGGAAAGGTGGTCATCACCGTTCCGTAGCATCTCTGCAGCCGATGGACCCAGATTGACACCCACGATGACACGTGTCAGCATCCGTCCGTGGCCGCCAGGGTGAAACGCACCTACAACCTCGATCCGCGGACCGTCCATGCCGTGCGGGAGCTGGCGGATCGATATGGCGTCGCCAGCTCGCAGGACGCCGTCGTGGAGCTGGCGGTGGACGAGCTGCGGCGCCTGGTTGCCGAACGGGACGAGTCCGCGGCCTGGGAGCGGGCCAGCACGGATCCGGAGTGGCTGGCCGAATCGCGGGACCTGGAGGAGGCCTACCGGAGCGCCGATCGCGAAACGTGGCCGGCCGACCCGTCCTGATCGACCGGCTGCGCTGGGCGACCGTCATCGCCGACCTTGATCCGGTTATCGGCCATGAGCAGGCTGGGCAGCGCCGGGCGCTGGTCGTCTCATACGAGCCGTTTCACCGCTCCGGGCTCATGACCGTCTGCCCCATCACCGCCGCTCGAGCCGAGCCGCGGTACCCGGGCGATGTTGCCATCCCGGCCGGACATGCTGGACAGACCCGCGACGGCGTCATCGTGTGCAGCCAGGTCCGAACCATCTCCTCGGACCGGGTCCAGATTCCCCCCGTGGGCTACCTGACCGATCCCGACCGCCGGTGCCAGGTGCGCCATGCGCTGGCCCATCACCTCGGGCTGGACGTTCCCGCCGTGGCGGACGGCGCCTGACACCCAGAACGCGCGCTCATTCGTTCGGTCCTAGACTTGCCCGGTCACATCCGGGGAGATTCACCTTGTCTTCGACCACGTCCTTTGCTGCCACCAGCAGCCCCAACACCTCGCAACCTTCTCTGGCTCCCGCCGAGTACCAGGCAGGCGTCTGCAACATCGGTCCTGAAGAGATTGCCCGTCGACGGCGGGCCGGCCATTTCGGCGCCGCGATCACCGTGGGCTTGCTCATTGGGCTCATTGCCCTCGGCGCGCCGCCGCTCCTGCGCCTGGTTGTGTTCCTGCCGGCTGCCGCCGCCGCGTCCGGATACCTGCAGGCGTGGCTCAAGTTCTGCGCCGGGTTCGGGCGGCTTGGCGTCTACAACTTCGGGCGCGTCGGCCCGATGACTCCCGTTACTGACGACGCCTCGCGAGCCGCGGACCGCCGGAAGGCGACCCAGATCGGGGTTGCGTCGGGGCTCATCGGTCTGGTGGTTGCCGTCATCGCCGTCCTGTTGCCGGTGTGACCGACCCGGTCGAGCAGGTCGCGGCCGCCCTGCGGTCGCGCAATATCGAGGCGGTTGTGGTCGACACGCCCGAGGAGGCGCGGGCCGCCGTCCTGGCGCTCGTCCCCGACGGTGCGGAGGTCCATACCGCCAAGTCGAAGACCCTCGCCGACGTGGACCTGTCCGAGGAGCTGAGCGAGTCGGGGCGCTACGACGCGATTCGGCCGCGGCTATTGACGATGGACCGCGACACCCAGGGCCGGGAGATGCGCAAGCTCCTGGCGGCACCGGACTTCATGGTCGGCAGCGTCCAGGCACTCACGATCGATGGGACGCTGGTCTCCGCCTCGGCCACCGGCAGCCAGCTCGGACCGTACGTGTCAGGCGCTGGTCGCGTGATCCTGGTCGTCGGCAGCCAGAAGATCGTGCCGGATTTCGAGGCGGCCATCCGGCGCATCAACGAGGTCGTCTTCCCGTACGAGAACGCCCTGGTCCAGGCCAAGATGGGCGTGGACACGCGCCTCGAGAAGCTCCTCGTCTGGTACGGGGAGTGGCGCCCCGGC
>DASYGU010000001.1:0-5365 GCA_035999355.1 Candidatus Limnocylindria bacterium
GCTGTCTCAACGAGGGATCCGGCGAAATTGAAATACCTGTGAAGATGCAGGTTACCCGCGGCAGGGCAAAAAGACCCCGTGGAGCTTTACTGTAGCTTGATATTGGACTGAGGTTCAGGATGTGTAGGATAGGTGGGAGACTTTGAAGCTGGGGCGCTAGCCTCGGTGGAGTCAACGTTGAAATACCACCCTTTTTGGATGTCGGCTCTAACGGCGACCCGTGATCCGGGCGCCGGACAGTGTCAGGTAGGCAGTTTGACTGGGGCGGTCGCCTCCTAAAGAGTAACGGAGGCGCCCAACGGTACCCTCAGGCTGAATGGAAACCAGCCGTAGAGTGCAAAGGCATAAGGGTGCTTGACTGCGAGACCTACAAGTCGAGCAGGGACGAAAGTCGGGCTTAGTGATCTGGTACCTCCGAGTGGAAGGGGTATCACTCAACGGATAAAAGCTACCCCGGGGATAACAGGCTTATGGTGCCCAAGAGTTCACATCGACGGCACCGTTTGGCACCTCGATGTCGGCTCGTCGCATCCTGGGGCGGAAGTACGTCCCAAGGGTTTGGCTGTCCGCCAATTAAAGCTGGTACGCGAGCTGGGTTCAGAACGTCGTGAGACAGTTCGGTCTCTATCCGCCGTGGGCGTAGGAAACTTGCGAGGAGCTGCTCCTAGTACGAGAGGACCGGAGTGGACGAACCTATGGTGTTCCAGTTGTCGTGCCAACGGCATTGCTGGGTAGCTATGTTCGGCAGGGATAAGCACTGAAAGCATCTAAGTGCGAAGCTCGCCTCAAGATGAGGTTTCCCACCGGGTTAACCGGGTAAGACCGCAGCGAGACTAGCTGTTTGATAGGCCGCACGTGTACGCGCAGCAATGCGTTCAGCGAAGCGGTACTAACGGTCGAGGGCTTGACCTTTTTCACGCGGCCAGCACGGAGCTGGACGCGGATTCACTCGAACGACATCAATGCTTCCAGAATCGGTTGACGCGCCGTCACAGGCGCGGGTCGCAATTGAAGATTATCCCGGTGACGCTAGCGAAGAGGCTCCACCCGTTCCCATCCCGAACACGGAAGTTAAGCTCTTCAGCGCCGAAGATACTCGGGGGGCAACTCCCTGGGAAAATAGGTCGTCGCCGGGATAATTCCTTGTCCGGCGCCTTTTTTTCGCGTTCGGCAGCCGCCGTCGGGCGACCTCCCGGCCCCGTATCCTTGAGCCGTGGACCCCATCTGCCCCCTGCTGAGCCTTGGGGGTGACCCGCGCGTGGTCTCGGCCACGCCCGATGACGCGCACCGCTGCCTGGCTGACGGGACGCCGGCGCCCATCGAGCGCGAGTACCAGGTCCGGTTCTGCCTGACCGCGCGGCACGAGACATGTGAGCGATACCTCGCTCATCTCGCCGACGTTGGCCCGGTCGGTCCCACCTGGCGCCCTGCCGCCCCTGATTCGGCATACGGCTCGACCCGCCTGGTGATGGAGTCCGCGCCGCGATCCGTGATCCGCCGCCGTCCGCGACGCTTCGGGATGGCCGCGCTGTTCGTGATCGGACTGGTCCTCGTCGGCGTCCTGGTGGCCTGGATCGGCCTGGGATCGATCCTCGCCCCACCGGCGGGCTCGCCGACGCCATCGGCCACCGCTTCCGCTACACCGGAGGAGAGCGCGTCGCCGAGCCCCAGCCCCTCGCCGACGCCCGAGCCCACGCCAACGCCGATCCCGACCCCGACTCCGGTCCCTGCGCCAACGCCGATCAGCTACATCGTCCAATCGGGTGACACCCTGAACGAGATCGCCTCGCGGTTCGGGACGACCGCCCAGGCCATTGCAGATTTCAATGGGATCAACGTCGCCGATCCCATCCAGGTCGGCCAGGTGCTGCTCATTCCCGTGAGCTGAACCCACCGACTCGCCTGGAGGGCTCAGAAGGGCGGTTGGCAGGTCCGGCAGAAGGTAGTTGCCTCGTCGCCGCCGATCTGACGCAGTGGCCGGCCACACCGCGGGCATGGCTCGCCGCCGCGGAGATGGACCTGCAGGAACTCGCGGTGCTGGGTCTCGATGTGGGGCGGGACGAGATCGCGGAGGCAGACGGTGGCGTCGGCCAGCACCGCGCGCATGGCCTCATACAAACGATCGATGTCCTCCGGGGCGAGGCTCCGACGCTTTCGGAGCGGCGCCAGCCGGGCCGCCCACAGGATCTCGTCGCTGTACGCATTCCCGATCCCGGCCACGAACCGCTGGTTGCGGAGGAGCGATTTCAGCTCGCCCGGGTGACGGCGGATCCGGGCCCGAAAGGCCTCCAGCGTGAGCTCCGGATCATCGGCATCCGGCCCCATGTCGGCCCAGCCCGGGACGTCGTCCAGGCGGTCGCGATCGACGAGATAGAGCTTGCCCAGCATCTCGCGGTCGACATAGCGGAGCTCGGCGCCATCGGTAAACGTCAGGCGCAGCCCGGTCCGTGCCCGGACCTTCTGACCCGGCGCGTCGATCAGCCAGAATCGCCCGGCGAGCATCGGGTTGGCAAGCAGGAGCCGCTCCTCGAGCCCCGCGCGCAGCAGGGGCAGGATCAGGAACTTCCCACGGCGTCCGGCCGGGCCGAGGGTCATGCCGGTCAGGGACTCCAGATCGGCGGCTGTCGCCCGGAGCAGGATGGGTGTCGGAGCCGTCGCCGCGGCGATCTCGCGACCCGTGGCCCGACGCTCGAGCTCCTCGGCCACGATCGTGAGATCCGGGAGTTCAGGCACGCTCGGACTCCATTGACCCTGATGGTATGCTACGCCGGCCTCTGAGCAGGACAACCAGATAGCGTGCGGGACACCCGTCATCGCCCAGGAGGAGAGCACCGAGTCGTCGCCACGAGGACCAGGACCGTTCACAATCCGGGTTGACGCCCTCCGCATGCGGAGGGTTGTTTTGTTTTCAGAGAGACCGATACCGATTGGAGCCATATTCACTTGGACGAAGACCCGCAGCCCGCGGCCCCGACCGACGAGCCATCGTCAGCCGGCCCTGATGCCGCGATGACCCTGTCGGAGGAGCCGACCTCCTCGCCCACGGAGGCCGCGACCATGGTCGCGGATCCCGAGCCCGATCCCACCGCCGAAGCACTCGATGAGCTCGCGGTCGAGGCTCGCGCCAGCGCCGATGTCGCCGAAGCCGTCGCCGCGGTCGAGGTGGCGGAGGCCATCGAGGCGGTCGCGGTCGCGGAGGAGCTGGCCGAGGTCGCGGATGCGGTCGAGTCGGTCGCCATGGACGAGGTCACGGCCGACGAGCCCGTGGCCGACGAGCCCGTGGCCGAGGTCACCGCCGAGGGAGAACCCGCCGCGGAGGTACCGGTCGAGGACGAACGGCCCGAGCCGACGACCATGGCCGAGTTCCTCGACCACCCAGACCACGAGGTCAAGAACCTCCGCCACGGCGACGTTGTCGAGGGAGTCGTGGTCCGGATCGATCCGGACGAGCTGCTGGTCGATTTCGGCGGCAAGTCGGAGGGGGTCGTGTCCAACCGCGAGCTCCTCGGCCGTCGCGGTGGACCGCGCGAGGGCGACGAGCCCCGCACCGAGCTGAAGGTCGGGGACCCGGTCCTCGTCTACGTCCTCCAGCCCGAGTCGCCCGAGGGCCACGCCGTCCTGTCGGTCCGTCGTGCCGGCCTCGAGCGCAAGTGGCGCGCGATGCAGGAGCGATTCGAGGCAGGCGAGATCGTCGAGGCCCGGGTCATCGACCACAACAAGGGCGGTCTCATCGTCGACCTGGGGGTCCGTGGCTTCGTTCCGATCTCCCAGATCGTTGACTTCCCTCGGCGTCCGCGCGATGAGCAGCCGCGGGACGCCGCCCAGGAGATTGCCGAGAAGCTCCAGCCGTTCGTGGGCCGGACCCTTCGGCTGAAGATCCTCGAGGTCAACCGCAAGGCGAATCGGCTCATCCTGTCCGAGAAGGTCGCGGTCTACGAGGAGCGGCGCGAGAAGCGCGATGAGCTGTTCAGCTCGCTCAACGTGGGCCAGCGCGTCCAGGGCACCGTCCGCAGCATCGCGCCATTCGGCGTCTTCGTGGATCTCGGTGGTATCGACGGCCTCGTCCACAAGAGCGAGCTGTCATGGAACAAGGTGAACAACCCGGAGACGGCCTACGAGATCGGCGAGCAGGTCGAGGCCGAAGTGATCGACATCAACCATGAGCGCGGCCGTATCAGCCTGTCGATCCGTCGCCTGCAGCCCGACCCGTGGCAGGAATCGGTCGCCAAGTACAACATCGGCGACCTCATCGATGGCACCGTCACCAAGCTCGTGAACTTCGGCGCGTTCGTCCGGATCGAGGAGGGGCTCGAGGGCCTCATCCACATCAGCGAGCTGTCGAACAGCCGGGTTGCCCATCCGGGCGACGTGGTCCAGGAGGGCCAGCAGCTGAAGCTGAAGATCATCAGCCTCGACTCCGAGCGTCATCGGCTGGGACTCAGCCTGAAGCAGACGGAGGACCGATCGGTCCCGACCGTCCAGCCGTCGTACGAAATGACCGAGCTGCCCGGCGGCGACGGCGAGAATGCCGACCGCGGTCCTCGCCCGGAGCGCGCCGAGCGAACTCCAGAACGGACCGACCGCGCCGATCGCCCGCGGAGTCGTGACCGCCGCGACCGCCGCGACCGCGACTACCGGCCCGAAGACGCGACCGCCGAACCCGAGGAGGGAATCGACAACACCATGGCCGCGGCCTTCGCCGAGTCGGGCCTGCTGGACCAGTTCCGCACCGACGAACCGGAAGCCAAGCCCGCACCCACGGAGGAAGCGACAGCGGTCGATGCTGAAGCGGTACCCGCGGTCGACGCCGAAGCGGCACCTGTGGTCGACGCGGTTGCTGAGGAGCCCGCGGTCGAGGCCGAAGCCCCAGCCGCCGAAGTCGCGGAGCCGGCCGAGAAAGCTGCCGACAGAAAGGCCGCAAAGCCTGCGGCCAAGGCACGGAAGAAGACCGCCAAGGCGGCGCCGGCCGAGGAGCCGGCCGCCGAAGAGCCCCCGGCCGAGACGGCAACCAACGAGGCGAGCGCATCGAGCGAGCCCGACAAGGGCTGAGCCGGCCGCGAGCCGGAATCCGCGCCAGGCGCCACGCGCCAGGGTGATCCATCGGGCCTGATGGCCCGTATCACCTATTGACCCCCTTCGAGCGGGATGCGACACCGCACCGTAGCGGTGCCGTACACTCAAGGACGAGGCTTATGGACCGTTTCGACAAGTTCACCGACCGGGCACGCAAGGTCCTGACACTGGCCCAGGATGAAGCGCAGCGCTTCAACCACAACTACATCGGGACCGAGCATCTGCTGCTTGGACTCGTCCGCGAGGGCGAGGGGGTCGCCGCGCGCGTCCTCGAGAACATGAACGTCGAGCT
>DASYGU010000006.1:0-4244 GCA_035999355.1 Candidatus Limnocylindria bacterium
CGCGGAGCATCAGATGGCGAAGGCGGTCGCCGTGCTCGGCCAGGTGGTTCCGTTTCTCGAGCATCGTCGCCCCCGGCACGTCGGACACGCCACCGATGATGACCCGGCCCGGCTCTCCGCCGGCGTGCGCGTCCACGGCGCGGATGACCCGGTCCAGCTTCACCACGGCATGGTGGCACAGGCGGTGGCCCGGACCCGGCGCGGCGTACCATCGGCCCCATGCGACTTGGGCTGATCCCCGAGAACCTGATCGACCGTGTTGGCCTTGCCACCGGATTCCCGCCGCCGGCCTGGACCGAGGCCTATGCGCCGCTCTATGCCCGGGCCATCGTTGCGGCCACGGAGCTCGGAGTGTTCGACGCGATCGGCGCGGGTAGCCTGTCCGCGGCCGAGGTGGCCACCGCCTGCGCGACCGATCCGCGCGCCACGGAGCGACTGCTCAACCTGCTGGTGAGCATGCGGTACCTGCGGTTCCGCGATGGGAGGTACCGGCTCGCCAAGAGCACCGCCCGCTGGATGGTGAGCGACGCGTCCGACGGGATCCGCGACCTGGTCCTCATGAAGCGGCTGGAGTGGCGTTGGATGGAAGGCCTGGAGAACTACCTGCGATCCGGTACCCCGGTCGACGTCCACGCCACGATGTCGTCCGAGGACTGGGATGCCTACCAGCGGGGGATGCGAGCCCAGGCCAACATCGCGGGACCTCGCCTCGCGCGGCTGATACCGGTGCCCAGGGGTGCGCGCGACATGCTCGACATTGGCGGATCGCACGGCTACTGGTCGGTGTTGCTGTGTCGCCGCCACCCCGGGCTGCATTCGACCGTATTTGATCTCCCCGCCGCCGTCGAGTGGGCAGCGCCCATTCTCGCGCGTGAAGGGATGGGCGACCGCGTGGTGCTGAAGGCCGGGGATGCCCTGACCGATGACCTCGGCCGGGAGGCTTACGACCTGATCATCATGTTCAGCCTGGTGCATCACTTTGACGACGCCACGAATCGCCTTCTGGTCGCCAGGGCCGGCGAAGCGCTTCGTCCCGGCGGCCGGATGATCATCTTCGAGCCGCTCCGGCCCCCGCCAGGTCGCGGCGTACAGGCGGGGCCATTCTTCGACCTCTACTTCGGCATGACCAGCGAGTCAGGAACGTGGACACTGGACGAGATGACCGCCTGGCAGGCCGCTGCCGGACTGCGGCCTCGCAGCCAGCCATTCGCCCTCCGGCTCATCGGGGAGGCCGGACTGGCGATCGCCGACAAGCCTCCGGCCTAGTTGGCCTCGGTGCAGGCCTCGTTGCCTGACTGATCGGCCGCGCAGATCGCGAGTCCGGTGGCGCCGGCCGGAACGTCGGCCGTGATCCGGAACAGGTACTCGCCGTACCACGACAACACGCCGGCCGCGTCGTCGCCGCCATCCCACGTGAGCCACACCGTGGCCGGGTGTCCCGCGACGTATGGCGATAGTCCGTCGGTGACCCGGGCGTGGACCGTGACCGTGCCGCTAGCGTCGGTGGCCAGATCGGTCCAGATGTGTGGGGCGGCTGTGTCGGGGGCCATCGCCTCGGTCGCGAGGTACACCCGCTCGTCGAAGGAGCCGACCACCTCGCCCTGCGACTCGACGATGTCGAGCCTTCCGTCGCCGTCGAGATCGGCAACTGCCAGGCCCAACGAGCCGCGGCTGGCCGCCGCGTCGATCGCGGTGGTGACCAGCGACAGCCGGCCCGTCCCGTCATTGACGAGCAGCCGATCAACGCCGGTCAGTGAGAACAGGAGGAAATCGGCGTCACCATCGGAGTCGACGTCCAGGAAGATCTCCGCGTTGTCGTCCTCGCTCGGGTTGGCGGCATCCGGCCACCATGATTCGGTCATGTCGCTGAACGTGCCGTCGCCGTTGTTGGCGAACACGTGCTCCTGGCCGCCATTGCCGGTGACGTTGTCCCCGTCGTTGATCGTGACCAGGTCCAGGTACCCGTCGCCGTTGAGGTCCATGGGCTCGAACTCGTAGTTGTTTGCGAAGTGGGGGAGGGCGTCGCCGGTGACATCGGTGAAGCTCCCGGCCCCGTCGTTCTCGAACAGGTAGCTGGTGTCGGAGACCTTGGCCGAGACGGCAAGGTCCAGATCCCAGTCGTTGTCCACGTCAACCAGCTCGAGGTCCCACGAGAAGCCGATCAGGGTGGTCGGCATCTGGGCGGCCGTGGCCTCGGTGAACTGCGCGGCGCCGTCGTTCAGCCACAGGTGGACCGGGCCGCCACCGCTTTCGAACGGCGATCCCGCCGCCCAGTCGACGAGGACGAGATCCAGGTCGCCATCGGCGTCCACGTCGCCGACGTCCAGATCGCCGACGTTCAGATTCACCTGCGGCAGCTGGGCGGTGGCATTCGTGTAGCCCTCACCGTTGTTCAGGAGCAGCTGGCTCTGGGTCTGCCAGGTGTTGCCCAGCAAGATGTCGTTGTACCCGTCGTTGTTCAGGTCGCGGACTTTGATGACGCGCGTGTATCCGGTGATCCCGGCCATGACCTGGGGTGTCTCGATGAACGGCTGGCCGGGACCCCGGTTGATGAACACCCGGCTGGCGACCGGCCCGTCCGGCGAGGGCCCGTCGTAGTCACCGCCGTTGGCGAACAGGATGTCCGGCAGTCCGTCTCCATTGATGTCGCCCAGCTCCACCCGGTTGGTGTACTCCGCGGTGGTGCCGATCGTTTCGGCCGTCGCGTCGGCCCACAGTCCCTCGTATGCGCTCAGGTCAGGCGTTGGGGCGGGAGCCGATGGTGCGGCGGACTGCGCCGACGACGCCGATGGCGATGGGCTCGGGCTCTCCGAACCGCACGCCGCGAGCAGCAACGCGGTGCCGATTGAGGCGATGCGGACGTTCCGTGGCATGAGGCGACCATTTTCGGATGGCCACGCCCACGCGGGCAATGTGTTTTCACACCATCGTTGTCTACAGTGAGCCGATGAGCTGGAAGGACCTGTTCTCCGGCCACGCGGAGGACTACGCCCGATTCCGCCCGTCCTACCCGCCGGCGCTGTTTGCGTGGCTGGCGGAGGTCAGCCCCGGACGCGGCCTGGCGGTCGATCTGGGCACGGGCAACGGGCAGGCCGCGGTGAGCCTGGCCGACCACTTCGCGCGGGTGATCGGCATCGAGCCCAGCGCCGAGCAGTTGGCCCATGCCGCGACCCATCCGCGGGTCGAGTACCACGTGGCCACCGCGGAGGCGACGGGACTGACCGATGCCGCCGCCGACCTGCTCCTCGCGGCGCAGGCATTTCACTGGTTCGAACGCGATGGCTTCTTCGCCGAGGCGCGACGGGTCGTCCGCCCCGGAGGCGTGCTCGCCCTGGTCAGCTACGCCCTGTCGCGGATCACGCCCGAGGTGGACGCCGTGGTGGACGAGCTGTACCGGAGCCTCGACCCGTACTGGGAGCCGGAGCGGCGGACGGTCGAGGATGGGTACGCATCGGTCGACGTGCCGTTCCCGGCGCTCACAGCACCTGCCTTCGCGATGGAGAGCACGTGGACGGTGGACGATCTCGTCGGCTACCTGGGGACGTGGTCGGCCCTGCGCAAGGCCCTGGCGGTCGGAGGTCGGAATCCGCTCGACGATGTTGGCCCTCAGCTGGCGGCGGCGTGGGGTGAGGAGCCGCGACGGGAGGTCCTCTGGCCGCTCGCGGTCCGGGCATTCCGAGTCGACTGACCCGGAACGATCAGTTCGAGGCTTCCCCCGAGTACTCCAGCGCCGGGCCCGCCGCCTCTTCCGCCTCGTTCAGCTCCCGCGACATGTCCAGCGCGATCGGGTGAGCCTCCTCGAGGAGCTCGTGCAGCTGCTCGGTGGCGGCCCGACCCTCGGCGTCGGTCGCCGCATTGCCGTTGATCGGGTGGAAGACGAGATCCCAGAGGCTCCCGCCACCACCGAACGCGGCCAGGAAGTGCTCGAGGCCCCAGCCGTCGCGCGCCCGGACGGCGCGGGCATCGGCCTCCACCCAGTCAGCCCAGTGCTCCTCGCCCTGGCGGCGAAGGAGGTCGACCAGCTGGTCCATGAGCGTGGCGAGGTGTTCAACGCTGTGAGACATGGACCCCCATATCTTGGCTCATGTTGACTCGAGCGCGAGCAGCAGAAGCAGGTTGATCACCGTCGCCGCTGCCGGGACGGCCACGAAATAGAGGAGATGACCGATTGCGGTGCGGCTCACGATTGGGTCTTTCCGGTCGCCTGCGCAGCTTCGAGTCGGGCGATCGCATCGGTCAGCTCT
>DASYGU010000034.1:0-3011 GCA_035999355.1 Candidatus Limnocylindria bacterium
GGACCCGGATGACGCGTATCCCGAGCCGCTCCGCCGTCCGCCCGATCCGCGCCGCGATCTCCCCGCGGTTGGCGATCAGGAGCGCGTGGATCTCGCGCGGGCCGGCCGCCGGCTCGGCCCCGGTGACGGCTGCCAGCGCGCTGCGCGGAACGCGCATTCGGCCGCCGACCCGGCTGCCTGCCAGGCGCCCGGTTGCAATCCAGCGCTGGACGGTGCGGACCGTGACCCCCAGCTCCAGGGCAACCTCTCGAGGGGTCAGCTCGTCGCGCACGTCGCGATTGTCGCAGGGGTCAACTCGAGCTTGTCAGCGGGTCCTCGCGATGAGCAGGGTGACCAATGCCACGGCGGACGCGATGGCCCAGACCACGGAAACGGGCGGTGGACCGTGGGTAGCTGGCGACAGGATCACGCTCAGGATGCTCCAGATCGCCACGAGCAACATGGCAGCGCTCCAGCCCACCGCCAGCCGCCACCCACGGCCCTCCCGCCAGAGGAGCCCGAACGCAATGACGCCAGGGAGGCCGGCCAGCACCAGGATGGGCCCGACAATCAGGCCGAATTGCATCGACTGCGTGAGGAACAGCGCCTCGACGAAGGAATAGACACCGCTGCCGACGAGGATCAGGCCCATCAGCCCGACCAGCCCGGCAGCCAACCGCATGGAGCCGGAGAGCCCAGTCGCGGTCAACGCGTCGTGTCCTTCCAGGCCGGACCGCGCTTCTCGAGGAACGCAGAAAGCCCTTCCTGGCCCTCGGGGCTCGTGCGCTGTCGGGCGATGGCGGCGACGGTCAGCGCCCGGGCCTGGGGGGCGGGCTGGCCACGCAACCGGCGGATGAGTCCCTTTGCCTCGCGGACGGCGGTCGGTCCCGCGGCGAGCAGCTCCTCGACCAGCTCGGCGACCCGCGCGTCGGCCGCCGCCTCATCCGGAACGACCTCGTGGACGAGTCCGATCTCGCGTGCCCGCTCGGCTCCAAACCGACTCCCGGCCAGGAACAGGGCGCGGGCGTGGCTCTCGCCGATCTTGGCCAGCGCGAACGGGCCGATCACCGCCGGCAGGATGCCCAGGCGGGTCTCGGTGAATCCGAACGTCGCGTCGGCGGTGCTGACCACGATGTCCGACACCGCGCACAGGCCCATCCCGCCACCCAGCGCGGCGCCATGCACCCGGGTCACGACCGGCACAGGGCAGGTGTCGATGGTCTCGAGCATGGTGGCCAGCCGTCCGGCATCGGCCTCATTGGCGTCGACGTCGAGACTCGCCGCCGTGCGCATCCATGCCACGTCGGCTCCGGCGCAGAACACCGGCCCGTCACCGGCCAGGACCACGACGCGCAGCGCGTCCGGGGACTCCTCGCCCAGAGTGACGAACGTGGCCGTCAGCGCGGCGATGAGCTCCGCGTTGAACGCGTTTCTGACCTCCGGCCGATCCAGCGTCACGCGGGCCGTCGGCCCGAGGCGCTCCACCCGGAGCGGCGCGCTCAACGGTGGCCGCGGTGAAAGGGATCAGAAACGGCCCGGACGCTGCCGAGCAGGGGCTCGGCGAGCCACAGGGCCTCGACGTCTTCAGGCAGCGGCGGCATCGGTCCGCCTCCGCCGACCAGGCCCAGGAGCAACCCCCAGCCGGAGCCGGTATCGGCCTCGACGAGGTATGCCTCGTGCAGCCCCGGCCAGTCCGCGAGCTCAGACGCCAGCCGGCGCTCGGTGTCGCGCGCCTCGGGACCTGGAAGGCGGACCCGGATCGAGCTCCCGCCGTTCGCGCTGAACAGCGGCTCGTCGGCCCCCGGCATGCGACCGGCGGCCAGTGCCGCGATCTCGTCGGGCTCGAACCGATACGGAATCGGCCCGGCGGGATCCAGGATGACCGGCATGCCGGCGTTCGCGAGGTTGGTCAAGGCGATTCGCGCCGGGAGTGCGAGGGAGGTAGACCCCAGCGGCGACCAGGCCGCCAGCGCGGCATAGGACCCGAATGCCACGCTGACCGGGGCGCCGTCGGTCCCGCGGCCGAGGAGTACGCCGACCTCGACCTCCTCCTCGTCATCCACCGCCCGGTCGACCGCGGCCTGCGCCTCCTGCTCGGTCCCGGGCGGGACGGGCAGGAGGAGGGTGGCTCCCCCGATCGCGCGGTAGAAGGCGCGGAGCGGGGCGGGATCATCGCCGCCCTCGGCATCGCGGGCCGCGACGGCGGCCTCGTACAGCGCGACCGCGCTTTCCTCCAGGGTCCCGGTCGGGACCCCGCGAGCGTGGGAACCGGGAAGCGGCCGTTCCTCGTCGTTAGTCGTTGGTGCGCTCCGGCGGGTCGGTGGGCCAGGGTCGGTTCTCCGCAGCCGGCGCCGCTTCCGGTGCAGCGGCTGGCGGTGCAGCGGCCGTGTCTGGCCATGCAGGAGATGCGGAGGCTGTCGATGGCGCGGCAGGCGGCGCGTCGGCCGGTGCTGGAGCAACCGGTGGTGGAGCGGCTGGCGGTGCAGCAGGGGCTGCGCCAACAGCGGCTGGAGCCGCCGCGGCACTCGCCTCGGCCGGCTCCGCGGCCTTTCGGCCACGACGCTGCGCGCCGAACAGGACCGTGATCAGGCCTACGGCGGCGACGATGACCCCGGCCCAGGGCTGATACGGATCCACGATCTCCATCAGCTGGAATTGGAAGCCCAGGTTCGGCAGGATGAGCGACCCGACCCCCAGGATCACGAGCAGGACTCCGAGACTGATCATTGGGCTGACCCTCCGTTTTGGCGCAGTCTAGCCATCCCCCCTGCTCGGCTGACGCAATCCGACGCTTTCCAACTCGGCCCGTGCCAGGCGGTCGTAGCGGCCACCGACGAAGTCGCCGATGGGGTCCGGGGCCTGGTCCAGCAGGTCCTCGTAGTCCAGGCGATACAGGGCTCGGGTGGCCAAGACTCGCTCAACCTCCGCGTCCGTGACCTCCACCGTGCGCGTGGCTGCTGATTGGCGAATCACCCGGTCGGCGGCGTTGAGCTCGCTCCAGCGACGACGACGCCAGGGCAGATACCGATTCA
>DASYGU010000072.1:0-3970 GCA_035999355.1 Candidatus Limnocylindria bacterium
CCGGCATGGATCGGTTCGGGCACGAAGTCGTGGCCGAGCGTGTGCATCTTGATCAGCGGCGTCATCTGGGCGGTATCGCCGAAGTCGTAGGCATAGGTGCCGCGGGTCAGGCTCGGGGCCGCCTCGGGCTCGGCGGCGATGACGCGATACGTCTTCCCGCCCCGGAAGGTCCGGCCCAGCCACGGGAACGACAGCCCGGCGAAGTTGGAGCCACCGCCAGCGCAGCCGATGATCACGTCCGGCTCCTCGCCGGCCATCTCCATCTGCTTGATCGCCTCCTGGCCGATGACGGTCTGATGGAGGAGGACGTGGTTCAGCGCGCTGCCGATCGAGTACTTCGTGTCCTCGCGGCTGGCCGCTTCCTCGATGGCCTCGCTGATCGCGATCCCCAGGCTGCCGGTCGAGTCCGGGTCGGCGGCCAGGATCTGGCGACCGGCGTTCGTCTCGGTCGACGGCGAGGCCACGACCTGGGCCCCAAAGGTCTCGATGAAGCTCCGCCGGAACGGCTTCTGCTCGTAGGAGACCTTGACCATGTAGACCTTGGTCTCGATCCCGAACAGCGAACCGGCGAAGGCCAGGGCGCTCCCCCACTGGCCGGCACCGGTCTCGGTCGTCAGGCGCCGGACCCCTTCGGCCTGGTTGTAATAGGCCTGGGCCACCGCCGTGTTCGGCTTGTGCGAGCCGGCCGGCGACACGCCCTCGTACTTGTAGTAGATGCGGGCCGGGGTATCGAGCGCGCGCTCGAGGCCCAGTGCCCGGATCAGCGGGGAGGGGCGATAGATGCGGTACACGTCCCGGACCGGCTCCGGGATCTCGATGAACCGCTCGGCGCTGACCTCCTGCCTGATGAGCTCCATCGGGAACAGGGGCGCCAGCATCTCCGGACCGATGGGCTCTTTCGTGCCCGGGTGGAGTGGAGGCGGGAGCGGCTCGGGCAGGTCGGCCGCGATGTTGTAGTAGTGGGTCGGCAGCTCGTTGTCAGGGAGCGAGAACCGACGCCGGGTCTCCGTGGCTACGATGGCCATTGGTGGAACCTCCAGAGAACAACGCGACCCCTCCGTCCCAAAGGACGAGGGGGTCTCTCGTGGTGCCACCTTTGTTTCCCGGTGTTCTCGACCGGGCTCATTCGACCACGGCTGCGGTTGCCCGCCGCGATGGCCTCGGCTTTGGTATCGGTGCCTCTCCGCCGGTGGCTACTGTCCGCTGGACCGAAGTCGTCGTTCCGCGAGGTTCGCGCCCGGAGCTCACGGGTCCATTCCTCGGTCGCGCCGCCGCCGGGGTCTCACTGCTCCCGGCTCCCTGGAGGCTCGCCTGACCGGGTACTCGTCCCGATCAACGCCATATTCAACTGCGGCGCGAACGCTACGCCCGGTGTGCAGAGGGTGTCAATCGGTGAGGCGCACCTGGTGCGAGCTCGAGGCAACTGATGCGGTTTTGTCATGCCCACGACCGTGCCCGCAACCGCCCGCCCGGTCCCCCTCGGGCACGATGACCAGTCTGTTGCAGCCCTCGGGCTGAGGAGGACCATCGTGACCAGAGAAGAGCATCGCACCGTCGTCACGGACGACCCGATGCGCTACCCCACCCGGCAGGTCGCCTCGGAGATCCACGACATCGTCGAGTCCCAGCCGAGTGGCGGCGAAGTCGCCCGACGGGTGATCGTGCTCGTCTTCGGGATCGTCCAGATCCTGCTCGTGCTGAGGATCGTCCTGCTGCTGGTGGCCGCCAACCAGGCGCAGCCGCTGGTGAACGCGATCCTGACCCTCAGCCAGCTGTTCGTCGCTCCGTTCGAGGGGATCCTGGGCACCGACGCGTTGAGCTCCAATGCCTCGATCCTAGACGTGGCCGCGGTGGTCGCGCTGATCGGCTGGAGTGTCCTCGAACTGGTCATCCTGTGGGCGGTGAACATCTTCCGGCGCGAGTCTGCCTGAGGTGGACGTGATCGCAGGCGCCGTCATCGTGGCCGCGATTGCCGTCCCAGCGCTCATCCTGGCGCTCATGGAGATCCGCCATCTTCGTCAGATCGCGTGGCTCAGAGCGCGAATCGGAATCGTCTAGCCGAGGTGGGGACGAAGGGTCGCTTGCCAGCGACCGGCCAAGTGACGGTGTGCTACGACGGGGAATGCCCGCTGTGCAAGGAATCGGTGGCCCGCATCAAAGGCGTGTACCACGGGCGCAGGATTCGATGGATCCCCTACCAGGAACTTCAGCGTGACCATCCCCAGCTCGCTGAGGCCATCGGGTCGCGAGACCTCAGCTCGGCGCTCCACGTCATCGAGGCCGACGGAACGACCGTGAGCTCGGGAGCGGCGGCCGTCCTCCGCATCGCGGACGTCGTGCCCCGGCTGAGGATCTTCGCGCGCCTGGGCCGGCTCCCGGTCGTGAAGCTGCTGGTCGAACCGATGTACGGATTCGTCGCTCGTCATCGCCATCGGCTCAGCCGACTGCTGGGCTCGGAAGGGTCGTCCGCAGACTGACCTGGGCGACTGACCTGGAAGCAGATCCGCGGCCTGAGCCGTCACGTGCCCGGCAGGACGTCCACGTTGAGCCAGCGAGCGCCGGTTGCCTGGCGCATGACGAACGTGTGTTGGTACGGAGCCGTGTCGGTTCCCTGCAGCTTCCCGTCCACGTAGGTCTCGGTCGTCACCGTCCCGGTCGCTTCGAGGCCCAGGCTGAGACCGGTCTGGACACCGAACGGCTCGAGGAGGGTGACGTTCACCTCGTCGAACTGATAGTGGGCGACCATCGTCGTCCCGCTTGACGTCGCTTCGTCGAGGCGGCCCCGCATCTCGGCCAGCCGGTCCCCGTGGTCGACCGCACTCAGGATTTCCGCGTCCGCGGCGAGGAGCGCCTGGTTCTCGAGCTCGAGGTTTTGGGCGAGGGTCAGGAGGAGCTCCTGGGCGCCGGGACCGGCGATCTCGTGATTCCAGTCCTGGACGTCCTGCTCGACGGTGATGGGTGGAAAGGTCGAAGGGTCCACGGCGCTCGGCAGCCGGTCCAGGATCTCGGACGCGTCGGGCACCACCGTGCCGCGGGCAGGGGTGCCCGCCGCCACGATGCCGACCCCGAGCACCACGATCGCCACTCCTGCTGCGGCTGCGCCTCCCACCCGTCGCGGGAAGCCGGCCCCCGGACCGCCCGCCGCCCGGACCGCGAAGGCGCGAAGGTCATCGGCCGTCGAGCGCGGCTCGGGCATGACCCGGTCCAGGAGCGGGCGGGCCGCGCAGACGATCACCAGGCTGGCGAGGAGACCGACCTTGGTGCCGAACTCATCGGTCTGCGGCGCCATGAGCAGGACCCCGGTCACGGCCACCAGCACCCCGAACACGACCCGTCCCACGTTGCTGGCCGGGATCGTCTTGGGGTCGGTGATCATGAAGAACAGGAAGATGAGGACCTCGGGCGAGGTGGCGATCACGCGCCAGTAGTCGACGCCGCACACCGGCGCGAACGCCCACTGGGCGGTCATGCAGTGACCGGAGGCGGCGAGGATCCAGAGCCCGACGGCCAGGGTCACCCAGTACGTGCCGGCCAGCGCCAGGAGGTGGAGGCGCCGGGTGATGAGAAGGCCGCCGACGATGATCACCGCATAGGCCAGCAGCATCCAGAAATCGAGCGGCCCCCACCAGAAATCGAGCGGCTCGACCCGGGTGCTGCCCAGGATCACGAAGGCCAGGACCAGGCCGATGTTCGACGGGTTGAAGACGTGCGAACCGCGGTACTTGATGACGTACTTGGTCAGCAGCGAGACGCCCGCCACCGCGGCAAAGATGTACCAGCCGAAGGTGTTCCACGGGTCGTGGGCAGGCGTGCCGACGACTCGCATGATCAGGGCCACGCCACTGCCCGTGAGCATCGCGCTGGCGGGCCACACGAACGAGCGCGTCTGCCGGAAGGTGAGGGCGACCTCGATCACCGCGCAGGTCAGCATCGCGGCCACGATCTGGGGCACGGTCAGCTGGAAGCCCAG
>DASYGU010000126.1:0-8806 GCA_035999355.1 Candidatus Limnocylindria bacterium
CCACGCGGCGCGCACCGAGCAGTAGTCGAACTCGATCCCCTGCCCGATCCGGATCGGGCCCGAGCCGACGACGATCACCGAGCGGCGGTCGGCCGGCGGCGGCACCTCCGGGTCCGCGTACGACGAGTAGAAGTACGGCGTCTCGGCCGGGAACTCGCCGGCACAGGTGTCCACCCGTCGGTACGCGGGAGCCAGGCCGGCCCGAACCCGGGCCCGACGAACGGCGGCGGCCGGGACGCCCGACACGGTCGCGACCTCCGCGTCCCCGAATCCGCAACGCTTGGCCTCGGCCAGCGGCATGCCGACCAGCGCGCGTTCGGACGCGACCAGCTCCGCGAGGCGCTCGGTGAACCACGGGGCGATACCCGTGACGGCCGAGATCCCTGCCGCGTCGGTCCGCTCGTGGCGGAGGAGTCCCACCATCCGCCACAGGCGCGTGTCGGAGGCGGCGAGGAACATGCCCAGATCCGCCGGCGCGCGCTCGGCGAGGCGCCATGCGGGGTCCTCCCACAGCCAGCCGCGACCCCGCGGCTCGAGCGAGCGGACCGCCTTCAGGAGGGCCGGCCCGAACTCACGGTCGATGGCCATCGCCTCGCCGGTGGCCTTCATCTGGACACCGAGGCCGCGCTCGGCGAGCGGGAACTTGTCGAACGGCCAGCGCGGCAGTTTGACGACGACGTAGTCGACCGCCGGCTCAAAGGCGGCGGATCCCCCGCCGGTGGCCGGGTTGCGCATCTCGTCCAGTCGCCTGCCCAGCGCGACGAGGGCGGCCACCCGGGCGATGGGATAGCCGGTCGCCTTGGACGCGAGGGCCGAGGAACGCGAGACGCGGGGGTTGACCTCGATGACCCGGTAGTCGGCGCCATCCGGACTCACCGCCAGCTGAACGTTGCAGCCGCCCTCCAGCTTCAACGCCCGGGCGATCCGCAGCGCGCAGCGCCTAAGCCGCTGGACGACGACGTCGGGCAGGGTCTGGATCGGGGCGACCACGATCGAGTCGCCGGTGTGGACGCCCATCGGATCGAGGTTCTCCATCCCGCAGATCGCGATCGCGGTGTCGGCGGCATCGCGAATGACCTCGAACTCGATCTCGGCCCAGCCCAGCAGGCTGCGCTCGACGAGGACCTGGCCGATGGGGCTGGCTGCCAGCCCTCGCGCAATCGCCGTCCGGGCCTCGTCACGACCCGACGCGAAGCCGCCCCCGCCGCCGCCCAGGGTGAAGGCGGGGCGGACCACGATCGGCGCGCCAAGGTCGTCGACGAACACGAGGCCCGCCTCGACCGACTCCACGACCGCGGACTCGGGGACCGGCTCTCCGATGGACTGGACGAGCGACCGGAACCCGCCGCGGTCTTCCGCCGCGCGGACCGCGGTCAGGGGCGTGCCCAGCACGGCGACTCCGTATCGCTCGAGCACACCGGCGTCGTCCAGGCCGACGGCGAGGTTGAGTGCCGTCTGGCCACCGAGGGTGGGTAGCAGGGCGTCGGGCCGGTGCTCGGCGATCACACGCTCGAGGTGCGGCACCGTGAGCGGACCGATGACGACCGTGCCGCCGACGTCCGGGTCGGTCATGACCGTGGCCGGGTTCGAGTTCACGAGCACGGTGTCGATTCCCTCGCCCCGGAGGGCGAGGCAGGCCTGTACCCCGGCATAGTCGAACTCGGCAGCCTGACCGATGACGATAGGCCCCGAGCCGATGATCAGGACACGGCGCCGGTCCATCGGTCAGGCCAGGTTGGCAACGGCCAGGGCCTGGTCGAACAGGCCCGCGGCATCGGTCGGCCCCGGGGCACCTTCGGGATGGAACTGGACCGATGCCACCCGGCCCCCGACGTGGACGAGTCCTTCCACCGTCCCGTCGTTCAGGTCCCGGTGACTGACCTGCAGTCCTGCGGCCGCCAGGGCCGGGTGGTCGATGACCTCGACCTCATGGTTGTGGGCGCCGATCGTGACCTGCCCGCTGGCGGTCTCGATGACCCCGTGGTTTCCGCCGTGGTGGCCAACGGCCAACCGCCGGGTCGGCGCCCCAGCAGCCAGCCCGAGAAGCTGGTGGCCGAGGCAGATCCCGAGCAGCGATGGGCCACCGGCAACCGCCCGTGCCAGCAGGTCGGCCACGGTCGCGATCTGGGGCGCCATGCGGGACGGGTCGCCCGGTCCCGGGGAGAGGACCACGAGATCCGGACCGTGGGCCGCCACGTCGGCCGCAGAAGCATCCGGTGGCAGCCCGATGACCTCCAGCCCACGGCTGGTCAGGGCGCGAAGCAGGGACCGCTTGACACCATAGTCGACGAGGACGGCCCGCCCACGGCGCGACCCGTCCGGCGGGACCTGATAGGGCGTCTGCGGAGCGACCGCCGCGACGTGGTCGACGGCCTCCCAGGCGGGCGAGGCGGCGGCATCGGCAACCGCGCGCTCGGAGGCGACGTCGGCCGGTCGGATCACGGTCCGACGGTCGGCGCCGCGACGGAGTTCGAGGGTCAGGGCACGGGTGTCGATGCCCTCGATCGCCGGGATGCCGGCCTCGATCAGCAGCTCCTCCACCGAGACGCCCGGGCCGTCAGGCGGGGTCACGAGGCGGGTCACCACCAGGCCGCGGGCGTGGACGCGGTCGGATTCGAGCTCGGATCGGTCGATGCGGTAGTTGCCGACCATTGGATGGGTGAGGACCACGATCTGGCCGGCGAAGGAGGGGTCGGTCAGGATCTCGCCCCAGCCGGTGGCAGCCGTGGTGAAGATCAGATCACCGCCGGCCGAAGACGCCCCGCCACGGAGGACGCCGGCGTGGACGGTCCCGCCCTCGAGCGCCAGCCGGCCGGGACCCGAAAACGACGCCGGTCCCGGTACGTCGGGCGGCGTCGTGGTGGGCAAGCTGGCTATGGTCGTCATCGCGCTCCTTCCCGGCCTCACGGGGCCGGACTTAAAGGACCGGACGAGTGTACCGGAGCCAACCGCTGGGCGGCAGCCCGGAGTTGCCGGCGGGACTACACTCGCCGCCACAGAAAAGGGAGGAGCGGATGACCAGCCCAGAGGTGAACCTGCCGCCCATGCGCGCGAGCGCCGTCACGCTGGTCGACACCTTCGTCCCGCGTGTCGACGGCCGCACCGCCCAGATCGCGCGCGACCTGGTGCTGATCGTGGCCGGCGCCGCCCTGACCGCCCTTGCCGCGCAGGTCTCGTTCACGATCGGCGGCAACCCGGTTCCATACACGCTCCAGACCGCGGCCGTGCTGGTCACCGGCACCGCCCTCGGGGCGGGACGCGGGTTCGCGTCCATGCTCATGTACGTCGCCGCCGGCGCGCTCGGCCTCGGCGTGTTCGCGGACGGCGGAAGCGGCCTCACGGCCGAGACCGGCGGCCTGGCGCCGACCATCGGCTACCTCTTCGCGTTCATCGTGGCCGCAACGCTGTGTGGGCGGCTGGCCCAGCGGCAGTGGGAGCGGACCCGGACCGGAGCCTTCCTGCTCATGCTCCTCGGGTCGTTCGTGATCTATCTCATCGGTGTCCCGATCCTGGCCGCCACGACGGGGATGGCCTTCTCGGAGGCCATCTACTGGGGTGCCATCGTGTTCATCCCGTGGGACCTGGCCAAGGTCGTGGTCGCCACCTTCGCCTTCCCGTTCGCCTGGCGACTGGCCGGAGACCGGACCGGGGAGTGACCGTCAACCTCGACGACGAGGACAGCCGCGCGTCGCTGACCGCCGAGGAGTTCGACCGAACCTGGATCGAGGCCCACGTCGCGGAGGAGCGGCGGAGCGCGGCATTCCTGGGCGACATCCGGGAGGCGATCTTCGGGATCCAGGACGGCCTGGTCAGCACGGTCGCGGTGGCCAGCACGGTGGCGGGGGCGACGGCCGACAAGTACGCGATCCTGGTGGCGGCCATCGCTGCCGGGCTGGCCGGGATGTTCAGCATGGCGGCCGGCGAGTACCTGTCGAGCAAGAGCCAGCGCGAGATCTTCGAGGCCCAGATCGCCGGTGAGCGGGACGAGGTCGTAAACCGGCCGGGCGAGGCCCAGGCCGAGGTCGCGTACATGTTCGAGGAGGACGGCCTTCCGCCAGCCGAAGCGGCGGAGGTGGCCGGGATCGTGAGCCGCCATCCCGCCGTGCTGCTCCGGACGATGGTCGAGAAGGAGCTCTCGCTCCATGTTGAGGAGCACGCCGGATCGCCGATGCAGGGCGCCCTGATCATGGGCGGAGCGTTCGGCATCGGGGCCCTGGTCCCGATCCTCCCCTACCTCTTGCTGCCCACGCCGGAGGCAATCTGGGCCTCGCTCATCGCGACAGGGGTCGTCCTGTTCACGGTCGGAGTGGCCAAGGCCCGGTGGACCCGGCGCAGCCCGCTCCGATCAGGCGTCGAGATCCTGGCCATCGGCGCGCTGGCCGGGGTGGTCGGCTACTTCTTCGGCAATATCCTGCCACCGCTCCTCGGAGCGCCAGCCGTCGGGGTCTGAGCTCAGGTGATTCTGAGGGTGCCGACCATCCCATAGGCCTCGTGGCGGGGGACGTGGCAGATGAACGCCAGCTCGCCCGGCTGATCGAAGGTGAGGGTTGTCTCCACTGTCGCGAACGGCGGGATGGTGACTTCGTCCGGCCGCGCACCGTGCTGCGGCTCCGTCCCATGCCGATGCCGCTCGTGGAATGCCGCGTCGCCGATCAGCCACTCGTGCTGGATCGGGTCCTGGCTGATGAGCACGAACCGAACTGGAACGCCATGCGGAACCGTGATCGCGGACGGGGTGAAGTGCGAGTAGTGGATCACGATCTCGATCCGGACCGATGTCGGCGCGGGCTGGCAGCCCGCGCCGATGGACGTCGCCAGCACGAGGGCGAGCGCCACCACCCCGGCCCGCGCACGCATCCCGTCAGGCGCCCGCCGGCGGGGGCGCCGCTCGTCGGGTCACGATCGTGGCCGCGAACCACGCCGCGAGCAGGGGCAAGGCAATCACGAGGACGAGTGGTCCCCAGGCACGCGAGGTGGCCCACAGCATCTCCGCGGGGCCCGAGGGCTTGAGGCCGGCGTCCACCAGCGACGGCAGGCCGCCTCCGGCGTCGATCGCCAGGTCAAAGGTGACGTCCGGCGCCGCGCTGTTGATGCGCACCTTGGTGAGCCACGCCTGGTCGGGCACCCAGTCCATGCCCTTGTCGGAGCGGAGATCGGTCAGGAGCTGATCGCTTGCGCGGCCGCTGTGGGCCAGCTCCATGCCGTCGATGGCGAACGCCGTTTCCGGCGCAGGAAGGAGCGCCGGCCGCTGATCGGTCAGGAGATAGACGTCGGCCTCGACCGTCTCCGCGTCCTGCTTGCCAAGGGCCAGGATCCGGAGCGGGACCCACGGGTCGTCGGTCGGGATGGTGAGGTGAACCGGCGTGCCGTCGCCGACCGCCTGGCCGCGAGTCGCGGCCGCATCGGCATCAAAGACCGCGGCCAGGAAGATCGGGGAGCGGCTGGCGTAGAAGTCCAGGACCTCGGGAGCGTCGGGCGGCAGTCGGAAGCCGTGTTCGGTGGCCCACGTGCCAACCTCCGGTCCGCCACCGCGGAGAATCGTGATGTCCAGCGCGTCGATCCGGACTTCGAGCAGGACCTCGGCGCGGGCTGCGCCGGCGAGGGCCGCGTCCTCGGCCAGGAAGAGCGGCTGCGGCTCCGTCTCGAGGATGAGGCGCTGGAGCGTCCAGTCCCCGCCACGCTCGACGGAGGTTGGCACGTCCGGCAGCGGCACCAGCGAGCCGAACTCGCCCTCGCCGCCGGCGAACGCGAACGAGGTTACGTAGTGCTCGACGCCGTCGTGGTAGCCGGCGAACGTCGTCGTCCGCAGCAGGTTGACGGCCCCATTCGGGCCGATCAGGCCGCCGCAGGCAAAGGTTGGCCCGGCGGTGAGGAGCAGGACGGCCATGGCAGCCGCCAGGGGCACGAGACGTCGCATCGGACGCTACCTCCATCGGGCGGCCCGGCTGCTGACCGCGATTGGTTGATGGCGGCATGACGGCGCTGAGCCCCTGGAGGTTCCCCCGGCGTGGGCGAGCTAGGCCTCGCGGTGGATGCGGTCTCCCTCGCGCACGTGATCGTTCACGTGGAGCGCCACGTCGTCACCGGGACCGGCGGACTCGACCTTGGCGTGCTCGACCTCCATCGAGTCGACGGTCTGCTCGAGATCGGTCGTGTGCCCGCTGATGTGGACGCGCTCGCCCACGCGGAGCGTATCGGTCAGCGTCACGGCTGCCACGGACAGGTGGCCGAAGTAGTGGGTGACGGTCCCGATCGCCTGGGTCGGATCGTGTCCCTCGGACATCGGTCAGTCCTCCTTGGGTCCACTCTGGTCCGCCCCGGTCTCACCGTCAAGACGAGGCTGTGCGATCGGGAGCTGGCTAACGAGAGACTTGGGCGCGACTGCCCGATAGCTCTCCTCGATCCACTCAGTGAGCATCTCGAGGGGAGCGTCCTTCGGCGGCTGGAGCCATACCCAGTGGCCGCGGTCCATGCGGTAGCCCGGGTTCTTCGCCCAGGGCAGGCTCATTGCGAGGTCGTACGAGTCGGGTAGCTTCACCGTCATCCCGAAGGGCCGCTCGGCATCCGGCATGCCGAAGAAGACGAACACCCTTTTCCCGACCTTGGCCACGTCCTCGCCCCACGGGTGGTCCTCCCAGGCCTCGGGCAGGCTCAATGCGAACTCGAGGAGCGGCTCGGAGAGAGGAGGAGCCATCACCCCGGCCGGATGGCGTACAGGCTACGGGCGCCGGTAATCCCACGCAGGACGACCGATCCGCGCGGCTCGTAGGCCAGCCCGGCATCCGAGGTCAGGTCATGGGTGGTGGCCGTGACGACGACCTCACCGGGCCCTGCTTCGGCGAGAACCCGCGCGCCGATATGCACCGCCAGGCCGGTCAGTGCGTCATCGGTCAGCTCCACCTCGCCGGTATGGACGCCCACGCGTGTTCGGATCTCCAGCCGCTCGGCAGCCTCGGTGATGCCCACCGCGGACCGGACCGCGGCCAGCGGACTATCGAAGCGGGCCAGGATCCCGTCGCCGGCCGTGTCGACCAGGACGCCGTGATGCCCGGCCAGGATGATTCCGACGGTCTCCCGATACTGGTCGAGCAGCCGTCGCCAGGCGGGGTCGCCGATCTGCTCGACGAGCGGGGTGGACTCTACGATGTCCGCGAAGAGGACGGTGGTGAGGACTCGTGAAGCGGATGAGCGCATGGCCCAGTCGGAGATGCCCTGGAAGTCGAGGGTGACGCAGGGCTCGTCGCCCACAACCCAGGCATCGTGGCCGGGCGGGGTATCGAAGATCTCGCCCGGCCCAACCTCGACCACGTTCCCCTCGCGGTCCTCGCACGCCCACCGTCCGCTGACCTGGATCCCGACGTGGTGGAACTCGCAGCGCTCGGTACCGGCGATGGGCTTCACGTCCACCGACCAGCGCCAGCCGGGATGCAGGGTTTCCCGTCCGACCGTGAGCGGACCGACCTTGATCAGGTCGAGCGATCCTCTCGAGAACTCGCGTCGGTCGTCGGGCTGGTCGAAATTTCGGACGAGGTTGTGCGCCATCGATCGAGTGTAGCGTTGGTCAGCGGAACATCCGGCGCTGGCGAGTGAGGTCGAACCGCGCCTCGCGATCGCGCTCCGGCGAGGCGGCATCGGTGTCGGCCGGCTCGGCGATGACCGCCTCCACCGGCTCGAGGTGGGTGGCCACCACGTTCAGGACCGCGCCCTCCACCTGGAGCCGGCCGGTGATGACCAGCAGCGGGTGGCGGTGGAGGACCGCCCGGTAGCGGCGGTAGACGTCGGGGCGGAGGGTGACGTTCATCATCCCGGTCTCGTCCTCGAGGGCGAGGAACACGAACCCCTTGGCCGTCATCGGGTGCTGGATGGAGGTCGAGACCCCACCCATCCGGATCATCGACCCGTTTCGCTGCTCGCCGGCGCCACGGACGGTGCGCACGCCACGCTCGGTGAGCCGCTCACGGAACAGCTCCACCGCGTGGGTCGTCGGCGACAGGCCCAGCTCGCGGTAGTCGGCGGCCACCCGTTCGGCACGGCTCATGGGCGGCAGGGTCGCCCCCACCTCCCCGGCGGCGGCATCGGTCAGGCCCAGCGGGGGCCGATCCGGATCGGCATCGGGCAGGGTGGCGCGGAGCTGCCAGAGCAGCTCGCGGCGCGGCGTATCGGTCCAGTCGAAGGCCCCGATCGCCACCAGCCGCTCAACGACCGGCTCGAGCAGGCCGGTACGGGCCACGAAGTCGCGCATGCCCCGGTACGGACCGATGGCCCGCTCCCGCGCGATCGCGGTTCGGGCGGCATCGTCGATGCCCTTCACCTGGCGCATGCCCAGGCGCACGGCGAAGTCACGGCGGTGGTCCCCGGTCTCGGCCAGCCGCTCGGTCTCGTGCTCCCAGGCCGAGCGGTTGACGTCCACCGGCAGGACGCTCAGGCCGTGGCGGCGCGCGTCGTTGACCAGGGTCGCGGGTGAGTAGAAGCCCAGCGGCTGGTTGTTCAGCAGCCCGGCCAGGTAGTGGGCCGGGTACTGCAGCCGGAGCCATGCCGTGTCGTACGTGATCTTGGCGAAGGCCGCGGCATGGGCCCGGGCGAAGCCGAACTCGGCGAAGGCGCTGCAACGGCGGAAGAGGTCCTCCGCATCGGTCTTGGTCAAACCCGTTCGTAAGGCGCCGGCAATGAACCGATCCCGCTCCCGCTGCATGGCCTGGTGGGACCGATGCGAGCCCATCGCCTTGCGGAAGATGTCGGCCTCGGTGGCGGAGTAGCCGCAGACCGTGATCGCGATCTGCATGACCTGCTCCTGGTACAGGATCAC
>DASYGU010000134.1:0-5482 GCA_035999355.1 Candidatus Limnocylindria bacterium
ATGGGCTACGACCCGTCTGTCCCGCCCGAGGTGCCGCTCGAGCGCCGGTCCGGACGCCTGGTCGAGCAGAGCACCGATGGCCGACGCCGGCTGACCGAGGCCAACCTTCGGCTGGTGGTCAGCATCGCGAAGAAGTACATCGGGCGGGGGATGAGCTTCCTTGACCTCATCCAGGAGGGGAATATCGGGCTCATCCGGGCGGTCGAGAAGTTCGAGTACGAGAAGGGCTTCAAGTTCTCGACCTACGCCACGTGGTGGATCCGGCAGGCCATCACCCGGGCCATCGCCGACCAGGCCCGCACGATCCGGATCCCGGTCCACATGGTGGAGACCATCAACCGCCTGATCCGGGTCAGCCGGACCCTGCTCCAGGAGCTCGGTCGCGAGCCAACGGTGGAGGAGATCGCACGGCGGATGAGCCGCGACGAGATCGTCCGCGAACTGCGCGACAAGCTCGAGCGCGAGCCCACCGAGGAAGAGGTGGACAAGCGCGAGGCCGCTGGCCCGCAGACGGTCAGCCCGGAGAAGGTTCGCGAGATCATGAAGGTCAGCCAGGAGCCGGTCAGCCTCGAGACGCCGATCGGCGAGGAGGAGGACTCCCACCTGGGTGACTTCATCCCGGACCTCGCGTCCGTCGCGCCGGCCGATGCCGCCTCGCATCAGCTCCTCAAGGAGCAGGTCGAGGGCGTCTTGGACTCGCTCACGCCGCGTGAGCGACGGGTCCTCCAGCTGCGCTTCGGGCTCGAGGACGGCCGGTCACGGACCCTCGAAGAGGTGGGTCGCGACTTCAACGTGACCCGCGAGCGGATCCGGCAGATCGAGGCCAAGGCTCTCCGCAAGCTCCGGCACCCGAGCCGCAGCCGCAAGCTGAAGGACTATCTGGAGTAGACCGATACCCGGGGCATTGGAGGACATTCGACCATGTGTTTGACCTGCGGCTGTATGCAGGCCCACCTCGACATGGGCGAGCACAACATCCGATACGAGGACATCGAAGCGGCGGCCGATGAGAACGGCCGTACCGTGGCCGAGACGCTCGACATCATGGAGCGGACCAAGGCCATTGACCGAGAGGATCACCCTACGGAGTACGAACCGGCCTGACGGGGTCTCACCGGGGAGGGGCCTATAATCCGCCGCGTTCCGGCGTAGCTCAGTGGTAGAGCAGACGGCTGTTAACCGTCGGGTCGTAGGTTCGAATCCTACCGCCGGAGCCATTGTTCGCCGGACCGAGCCACGACCCCGGCCCGTCGGTCGTCCCGGGGTGTGGAGCGTCCCATGATCCAGCGCGAGCAGGTTCCCGAGAGCACCGGTACCGTGGCGCGATGAACGAGCTGGCGCGCGGGGTCCAGCGCACCTATCTGATCCTGACCCTGCTCACGACCCTCGCGGCGTCGTTCATCTGGGGCATCAACACCCTGTTCCTCCTCGACGCGGGCCTGAGCAACACCGAGGCCTTCACCGCGAACGCGTTCTTCACTCTCGGCCAGGTCATCTTCGAGGTGCCAACCGGTGTCGTGGCGGACACCCGTGGGCGGCGATTCTCGTTCCTCCTGGGCGCCTTCACGCTCCTCGTCTCCACCCTCCTCTATCTCCTGATGTGGAACATCGAGGCCGCGGCCGAGGAGAACGGCCGGTCCGTCGCCGAGACCCTCGACATCATGGAACGCACGAAAGCGATTGACCGCGGGGATCACCCGGACGAGTACGAGTCCGCCTAGGTCGAGGCCCGGGGATCTCGCGGGCGGGGAGCCTATAATCCGCCGGCGTTCCGGCGTAGCTCAGTGGTAGAGCAGACGGCTGTTAACCGTCGGGTCGTAGGTTCGAATCCTACCGCCGGAGCCATTTCTCGCCGGACCGAGCCCTGTCCCCGGCCCGTCGGTCAATCCGGGGTGCGGAGCGTTCGCATGATCCAGCGCAGGCATGGTCTCGAGAGCACGGGTACCGTGAGGCCGTGAACGAACTGGCCCGCGGGGTCCAGCGCACGTACCTGATCCTCACCCTGCTGACGACACTCGCCACGTCGTTCATCTGGGGCATCAACACCCTGTTCCTGCTCGACGCCGGCCTGAGCAACACCGAAGCCTTCACCGCAAACGCGTTCTTCACCCTCGGCCAGGTCATCTTCGAGGTGCCGACCGGGGTCGTCGCGGACGTCCGAGGCCGGCGTTTCTCATTCCTCCTGGGCGCGGGGACCCTCCTCCTCTCCACTCTCCTGTACCTGGTCATGTGGAACATCGAGGCCCCGTTCTGGGGCTGGGCCGTCGCGTCCGCCCTGCTCGGGCTGGGATTCACCTTCTTCTCCGGCGCGACCGAAGCGTGGCTGGTGGACGCACTCCACGCATCGAGCTTCACCGGGACCCTGGAGTCGGTCTTCGCCAGGGCCCAGATCGTCGGCGGCGTGGCCATGCTCAGCGGATCGGTCCTCGGCGGCTTCGTGGCCCAGCTCACGAACCTCGGGGTGCCCTACATCCTGCGAGCACTGATGCTGGGCGTGACCCTGGTGGTCGCGTGGTGGTTCATGAAGGACATCGGGTTCACGCCCCAGCGCGGTGCCAGCCCGATCGGGGCAGTCAAGAACGTCGTGAGCGGCGCCGTCGATGGCGGCCTCCGAAACCCCCCGGTTCGGTGGCTGATGCTGGCCGCCCCGTTCAGCGCCGGCGTGGGCATCTACGCCTTCTATGCCATGCAGCCCTACCTCCTCCAGCTGTACGGCGATCCCACCGCCTATGGCGTGGCCGGCATAGCCGCCGCGATGGTGGCCGGTGCGCAGATCCTGGGCGGAACCCTCGTCCCGTGGTTCCGTCGGTTCTTCCGCCTGCGGACCGACGCTCTGATCCTGGGTGCCGTCGTGTCCTCGCTCCTCCTCGTCCTCATCGGCCTGGTCACCTCGTTCGTGTTGGCGCTCGTCCTGCTCGCAATCTGGTGCATTTCGCTGGCGCTCGTCTCGCCTCTCCGCCAGGCGTTCATCAACGGCGTCATCCCCTCCGAGCAGCGCGCCACGGTCCTGTCCTTCGATTCCCTGATGGGTTCGGCCGGCGGAGTCGTCGCCCAGCCGATCCTCGGTCGGTCAGCCGACGTCTTCGGCTACGCCACCTCGTACGTGATCGCCGGGATCATCAGCGCCGCGGTCATCCCGTTCTCGTTCCTCGCTCGGCGGGAGCACGCACCTTCGGATCCGATCAAGGCGGAGGAGCCAGGCTGACGCATCGCCTAGCCGATCGTCCGGAACTCCAATTCGGTCTTCAGCGACATCGCCTCGCCGGGCGGCAGCAGGGCGAGCGCTCCGGTTTCGCCCTGCAACAGACGACGGAGTCCTTGCGGCGCGTGCGTCTGTGGCTCCACGGCAATCGCATCGACGCCTGGCGGACTGGCCGCGACGATGAAGAGGGAGGGGGCCGTCACCCGCATCGTCGCGCCGATCCCGAGCTGCGGCCACGCGAGCTCGACCGGCGGCGAAGCGAGGTCGGTCCATGTCGCGTCGAGGCCGGGCCGCATGGTCTGGAGCCGGCGCAGATCCAGCGACCCCTCGACCGGCCGCGGGTCGGGCGGCGTGTCGGCGTTGGGGCTGAAGACGGCAGCGGCGCGGATTGCAACTCGGACCGGTCGGCGGAACCAGGGATGAATGCCCAGCCCGGCGGGCATCGGGTCGTCCGAGAGATTACGGAGCCCGATGTCCACGCGGAGGTGGTGCTCCGCGACTGCGATCTGGAGCGTGGATTCGTACCGCCAGGGCCAACCATCGCCACCGGCTTCCACTCGGAAGGCGCCGTCGGGCAGGATCTCCCACTGTCGGTCGAGGACCTCGCCGTGGATGGCCGTGCCGTCGGCGAAGTTGCTGCCGAGCTGAATGGGCCGCCCGCCGACCGTCACAGGATCGGTCCCGATCCGGTTGCACCACGGAGCCATCACGAACGATCCCCAGAAGAACGGCTCGCGGTCGTAGGCTGCGAGGTCCGGCGGCGTCCGGATCAGATCATGGCCGAGGACCTGGAGCCGATGGAGACGGGCCCCGCGGTTCGGCAGGACCACGGCCCGAACGGTCTCGCCGACGAAGACGGCTTCGGATCCGGCCAAGGCGGACCTCCTAGCCCGCCATGGTCATCGCCCGCTCGGGGCGAAGCAGGAACGGGGGTAGGTAGGCGGGCATGTTCGAGAACGGGAGCACGTCGGGATGGAGCTCGATCCCAAGCGCATCGCGCATGAACTGTCGGCGTGCTCCGATCCGGCTCCACGCGTCCGGATAACGCGTGGCAAAGGTCTCACGCAGAGCCGCGTCGGCCAGGGCGATGCCGTCCTCGATGTTCGTCGTGAAGTAGTCGGTCCCGGTGGCGGGGATGATGTCGACCTGGAGCGCCATCCCGGACCGCAGCTCGACCGATGAGCTCCGCGCGACCGGGGAGTTCACCCACTCGTCGAGGTGAATCTGGTGCCCGGGGTTGAGCGTGATCCCGAAGAAGGGGTCCCCCAGGCGCCGGTCGATTATGTCCTGCAGGGCACCGCCTGTCTGACCGATGTGGAGCGCCTCGTACCACTCCGCCACGGCGGCGAAGTAGGGTCCGACCAGCCGCTCGACGTAGTCGCGAATGCCCGCCGGCAGCCACTGCTCGCCTTCCACGATGAACCCGGCGCGGCAGTTCAGCGCACCCCAGATGCCATATGCGACGGTGAACCGGTCGCCGTGCTCCACGGTGCGATCGCCCGGGCTAAGCAGACCGAGCGTGGCGCGCGGCCCGCTGGTCAGCATGAGGTGGCAGGAGAGGGGCGCCCCGTTCCACTCCAGGAGGCTCACCGCCTGGTGCTCGGTCATCCCCGGCCGCAGGCCGAACAACAGCCGGCGGACCGCGTTCGAGGTGTGACAGGCCGCGTGCTCGAAGGCCGCGAGCTGCTCCACCTCGTTGATGACCCGGAGGCCGTTCCCGGGATGGATCAATAGATCCGTGGCGTTGACGACCGATCCGGTCGGGCCGGTAGCGCGCCGCAACTCGTCGACCAGATACGACGGCGCGTCGCTGGCGGCAGGGTCGGCATACGTCTTCCAGCCGATGACGCCGACCCGCGAGCCGGGACCGATGCCCTCCGCGGCCAGCAGCTCGGCCCATGGTCGCGACCGGTCGCGGGGCTGGGAGGGCAGGCTCAGGTCCTGGATGAGCTGGCGCCGCATGGTGAGTGGGGCGGCTCCGGCCAGGCCGAAGCACTCGTTGCCGACCATGATCGCGGGCGGGTCGTCCGGTCCGATGACCAGGACCGCTTCCTCGAACCGCGGATCGAACCCGGTGAGGTAGGCGAGGTTCGCGCTGTGCTCCCGGTCCGCGTACACCACGAGTCGGTCGAACCCCGCCTCGTCCGCTCGCGCTCGCAGGCGTCCGCCCCGTTGCTCGTAGAGCTCGGTCGGGATGCCCGGCGTGCTCGGCGACGCACCAACTGCGGGGAGGCTGAGCTCGGCCATGCGCGCACGCCGGTGGTGGCTCACGGCTGGGTT
>DASYGU010000148.1:0-2280 GCA_035999355.1 Candidatus Limnocylindria bacterium
AGGGGTTTCCGACCCTGCAGTGGTACCAGGCCGTGTTCGCGGACGAGGCGCTCCTCCAGGCAGCGGTGAACTCGCTGATCGTGGGCGTCCTGGCCGCAACCCTGGCCACTGGCCTGGGCTTCGCCGTCAGCGTGGCGACCATCCGGTTCCGGTACCGCGGTCGCGTCGGCCTGGTCGGTGTGGCCGCCATGCCGCTCGTCGTCCCGTTCATCGTCCTGGGCGTCGCACTCTTCATGCTGTTCATCTTCGTCGACGTCCCGCGCTCGTTGCTGACCATCGCCATCGGTCATTCCATCGTGGCGCTGCCGTTTGCCCTCCTCATCCTGCTGGCCCGCATGATCGGGCTGGATCCGAATCTCGAGGACGCGGCGATGGATCTCGGGGCCACCTACCGGGTGACCCTCCGCCGGGTCGTGGTCCCGCTCATGGGCGCGTCGATCCTGTCCGCATGGTTGACCTGCTTCATCGTCTCGTTCGACGAGGTGGCGATCGCCCTGTTCCTGGCCGGCGGGGATCCGACCTTCCCGGTATTCCTCTACGGCCAGCTGCGGTTTGCGGGCCGCCTGCCGGTGCTCATCGCGATGGCCGTGCTGCTCATGCTCGGGACGGTCACCCTGAGCGTGATCGCCTTCCGGATCGGCCGCCGCAATCGCTGAACGTCAGTGGCGGTGAGCAGCCGGATGGGTTGAGGCGACGTGGTCGAGGAGGTGGCGCGAGGCGAGGGCCACCTCGGCCACCGCTTCGTTGAACGCGGCCTCGTTCGCAGCCGAGGGCTTCCGGTAGCCGCTCACCTTGCGCACGTACTGGAGCGCGGCGGCGGTGATGTCATCGTCGGGCGCTACGTCGGCGCCGTCCCGGAGAAGGTGGATGGATCGACACATGCCCACAGCCTAGCGCGCCGGGTCAGAACTCGGGGAGGAGCTCCTCGAGCGAGTCGATGATCCGGTCCGCGGCGGCAACATCGGTCTCGACGAACTGCGGCACCGCGATGCAGGTCAGTCCGGCCGCCTTGGCCGATGCGACCCCGGACGCCGAGTCCTCGAGAGCCAGCACGTCCGCGGGCGCCAGGCCCAGCCGCTCGCAGACGAGGAGGTAGATGTCCGGCGCCGGCTTGGAATGCTCCACGTCGTCGGAGGTGACGATTACCGCGAACGTGTCGGCCATCTGAGCCGATACCAGCGCGGCATCGACCAGCGACCGGGGCGAGTTCGAGGCGAGGGCCAGCGGCATCCGGCCGCGGAGCCTGGCGACCAGCTCGAACGCGCCGGGACGACCGGCCACGCCCTCCTGGAGCAGGTCATACATGTCCATCACCATCTCCTCCACGAGCGCCGGTCCCGCCTCGGGAGGCTGTCCGAGCCGCTCGGCGAAGTAGCGAGCGGTGAACCCGAAGTCGGTCCCGATCACGGCGAGCTTGTCCTCGCGGGTGAAGACCTTGTCGTGGGCCGCGAACAGCCGTTCCTCGGCCCCCTGCCAGACGATCTCGGTGTCGAGCAATAGGCCGTCCATGTCGAAGACGACCGCTTGATACCGATGCGGAGGTGTAGCGCCCGTCACCGGGGATCAGGCGGTGTGCCGGTGAAGAACGATTCGTCACGCTCCGCCAGGTCGCGAAGGAGCGGCACGACGGCGTACCGGGCATCGGGCGCGTCGGCCGCCAGCGCGTCCAGGATGGCCACCGCCTGCGCCAGGCCGCGCTCCTCCCCCCACGCCAGCGGACCGCGTGGCCAGTTGGTCCCGAGCCGCATGGCGGTGTCGATAGCGTCGGGTCGCGCCGTCTGGTCCTCGACCGCGGAGGCGGCCTCGTTGACGATGGCGGCCATCACCCGGTCGGTGATCGCGGCCTCGGAGAGCGGGGTGGCGTTCGGTGCCTCGGCGGCGGCCGCGAGCTCGGACCACGCCGCCCCACGTTGGCCATCGGCGCCGTAGTCGTAGAACCCCGCGTTGGTCTTGCGACCCAGCCGCCCGGCCTGGACGAGCACCTGCTGGAGGGCATGGGGCAGATAGCGCGGGGCACGGCCGAAGCCCTCCCACACCGATTCGCTGACCGCGAGGTTGACGTCCAGCCCGATGGTGTCGATCAGCTCGAACGGGCCCATCCGGAATCCCGCCCCGCGGAGCGCGGCATCAATCGTCGGCGCGTCGGCGCCACCCGCGCCCAGGATGCGCAGCGCCTCGAGGTAGAACGGCCGCGCCACCCGGTTCACGATGAACCCGGGCGTGTCGGCGGCTTCGACCGCGGTCTTGCCCAACCGCTGGGCCAGGGCAGTTGTGGCCTTC
>DASYGU010000156.1:0-4778 GCA_035999355.1 Candidatus Limnocylindria bacterium
CGAGCTCGGCCCGCAAGGCCGCTGCGGCGTCCGCGTCCTCGACCTTGTCCACCTCGGCCAGGACGGCGTCCACCAGCCCGGGGATCCCGGGCAGTCGTTCGATGGCCTTCTCGGTGTGGAATCGGGCCACCGGGCGATCGCCGGGGTCCAGGAGGTTCGCACGGGCCGCGTCGAGAACGGCGGGCACGCCGCGCAGCCGCGAGGCGGCGCTGGCGAGCCGTTCCGGGAGCGGGGCGAACGGTCGCGCGAGCAGCGCGAACAGGCCGTTGCCCAGGACGTAGACGTAGACCAGCGGATTCCAGCGCTCCTCCTGGAGCGTGGTCTCACCGAACTCCATGGCCGCCAGCGCGTCGGTCAGGATCCGGTGGTCGATCGCGTCGTCGCGATCGAGCGACGCGCGGTCGATCTCGCCCAGCTGACGGAGGGCATCCTGGGCGAACGCCCGTCGGATTTCCGCTCCGGCCGGGCTCAGGTCGGGCCAGGCTCCATCGTGCTCGTGGTTGCCGATCTCGGTGGCGTGGACCGGATCGAGACGGAAGAACTCGGCGAGCAGGTGGTCGACCAGGGCGCGAAAGTCCATCGGTACCTCGCATGCGGGGACGGAGCCCCCATGGTAGCCGGGCTATGCTCGGCCCATGGCCGACGTCCCGGACCGGAGCGCGTACCTGGCCGAGGCGCGCGCCATCCTGGCCCGCCATCCGCTGATCGACGGCCACAACGATCTCGCGTGGGAGATTCGCAAGTACCCCGCCGCGCCGGGCGACCTGGATGCCTACGATCTTCGGGTCCGGGCCCCCGCGCCGGGCGACACGGACATCCCCCGCCTGCGGGAAGGGGGCGTGGGCGGCCAGTTCTGGAGCGTGTACGTGCCCGGCGAGGGCCAGGCGCCGCGTGCCGTCCTGCAGCTCGAGCAGCTGGACCTCGCGCGGCGGATGGTGGCCCATTACCCCGACGACATGGCCCTGTGCCTGACCGCCGACGACGTGGACCACGCCCTGGCCGAGGGCCGGATCGCGTCGCTGCTCGGGATGGAAGGCGGCCACGTGCTGGAAGGCTCGCTTGGCGCGCTCCGGGCGTTCTGGGAGCTCGGTGCGCGCTACCTGACCCTCACCCACAACACCGCGAACGAGATCGGCGACTCGGGGACCGATGCGCCCCAGCACGGCGGCCTGTCCCCGTTCGGGCGCCAGGTGGTGGCCGAGATGAACCGGCTGGGCATGCTCGTCGACCTGTCGCATACCTCGGTCGAGACCATGAGCGACGCCCTGGACGCAACGCAGGCGCCGGTCATCTTCAGCCACTCCTCGGCCCGTGCCCTGTGCGACGTGGCGCGCAACGTCCCGGACGAGATCCTGCGCCGGATGCCGGCCAACGGCGGCGTGGTGATGGTCACGTTTGTCGCCGGATTCATCGGTCCCGAGGCAGCCGCCATCCTCATTCCGGCCATCGCCGAGTTCGGTCGTCGCGCGGCCGGAATCCAGGACGTGGCCGTCCGCGAGGCCCTCGCCCGCGAGATCATCGACTCCCTGACCGTGCCCAGCCCGCCGCTGGAGCTGGTCGCGGATCACGTCGACCACGTGGCGCGAGTCGCGGGCCACGACCACGTCGGGATCGGTGGCGACTACGACGGCAACACGTTCTGGCCGGTCGACCTCGAGGATGTCAGCTGCTACCCGAACCTGATCGCCGAGCTCCTGCGCCGAGGATGGACCGAGGAGGACCTGGGCAAGCTGGCGAATGGCAACATCCGCCGGGTCCTGCGCGATGCGGAGGCCGCCGCCGGCTGACCGAGGGGACGGCGCTGAACGTCAGTCCGGGCGGCGCTCGAGCAGGAACAGGGTCCGCAGGCTGTCGGTCACCGGAGCCTCGTCCATGGTCACGAACCACTCATCGAGCGCGGTCCGGAACGCGTCCAGCGAGTAGGCATCGAAGATGTCGCGTCGGCCGGCCAGCAGCTGCTGGACCATGGGGTCCTCCTTGGGAACGAACTCCACCACGACCCGTCGGCCGGCGTGGGCCAGGAGCTCGGCCACCTGCGGCAGCGGAACGTTGTTGCCGATCGCGAGGTGGTGGACGAGGGCCAGGGCCATGGCCACGTCGGCAGGGCCGCGCTGGAGCATCGAGCGGCGCTCGGTGTGGGCCCAGCCCAGGGCGGGACTGGGGTTGGTCAGGTCGTTGACGAGTGGCAGGACCGATGCCCGCTGCTCCGGCGACAGGCTGCGCCAGTGGAGCTCCACCACCGCGGGGTCCTGGTCGAAGGCGATGACCTGCCGACCAGGCCCGGCCGCGATGTCGGAGTACGTCCCCACGTTGGCGCCGAGATCCCAGATCAGGGTGCCGCCCGCCTGGGCGAGCATCCGTTCCACGATCTCGCGCTTCGAGGCGGCGGCGGCTTCCGTGTAGCTCGTCTGGCGGGTGTACGACAGCCAGTGGCTGCCCAGCTCGAGATTGAGCCCCTCGACCGCCCGGCGGAGGCTGTCGAGCAGCGCCTCGTGCCGGGTCCTGTTCATCGGCCGGGCCCGTGACTGGGTCGCACCCGGTTCCGAGGCGCCCTGGATCTCGGCCCGCTGCGCACGCCGGTCGGCGCCGGCATGGAGATGGAGATGGGGCAGCAGCCCGCCGATCCGAGTGCGGCCGGGCAGGAGGGCGGTGGTCAGGTCCAGGGGGAGGCCGTCGATGAAGTCGCGGAGCATGAGGCCGCAGCGCGGGTCGCGATGGGCCATGAGCGCCAGCGGGGCCAGGAAGTGCTTGCAGAACTGGCGGTAGGCGGGCCATGGCGCCGAGAGATCCGCGACCTCGAACGAGAGGCTGTCGATCAGGATCGGCCGGCCGGCGTCGACCTGGACGTTGTACGCCGACGCGTCGCGGAGCCACATCCCCGCCGACAGGGCCCGTCGCTGGACCTCGAGGGTGAGGAGCGCCGCCTCGCGGAGCTGCGAGAACGCCCATTCGTATGGGTAGGAGATGATCGGCAGCTCGCGGGGCCGGATCACGAGCGCCGCCCCGGGCCGCGGCGCGAGGTCCACCGACACCGGCGCATAGCCCACGAGCAGCCCGGCGCCGACCAGCTCCGCCGCCAGGCCCCGGTCCTCGAAGGCGGACCAATCCGCCGCGGCCACCGGCTGGATGGCGCGATACAGGACGCCGTCGCGACGGAAGATGTAGCCGCCGGGATCGCGGAACGAGGCAGGATCGACCACGCCGGATGATGCTTCGCCGGGTGTCATCCCCGCGTCAAGCGGGCGCCATCAGGCGCCATCGGTGTCAGTGGTCGCTGGTGTTCGGACCGTCGGACGACACAACTTCGGCCGACGCGGACTCCTCGGGTTCTGCATCCCCGCGGAGTCGGTGCCAGAATCCGCCGATTGTGCGACGGAAGATGAACGGCACGGCCAGCAGCGCGGCGATCAGCGCCTGCAGGAGCAGGCTGCCTGAACCGGGATCGATGTACGCGATGGGAGGCATGTGCGGTTGCGGATCCCCGCTGCGGGTACTGTTGAGCCGATGTTAACCCGGGAACGATGGGCCGGCATATTGGCCTGGTCGTATTGGCCATGGCACGTCCTGCTCCTCGGCGCCTACCCCGCCCTGTTCCTGTTCAGCTCGAATCTCGAGGACGAGGTCACCCTCGAGCCGCTCTGGGGCCCGCTGCTCGCCTGCCTCGGCATCGCGGGCGGCCTGCTGGTCGGCTTCTTCGCGCTCCGCCGGGACTGGGCTCGTGCCGGGCTGATGGCCAGCACGGTGCTCCTCGTGTTCTTCACTTTCGGCCATGCATGGAACCTGATCAGCCCGTTCCTTGACCAGCGCTGGCTGCTGGCGGCCATCTGGGTGGTATGGGGTGTTGCGCTCCTCCAGCTGGCGTGGCGCGGCGGGGCGTGGGTCCGGCCAGCGACCCGGGCCCTCAACGCCATCGTGCTCCTCCTGGTCCTCATCAACGTGGTGACCATCGGCGGCTACATGGCTGCAACCCACACGTTCGCCTCGATGACCGGCGAGGTGCCGGACGTGCACGTCGGCGAGGCGGGAAAGCCGGACGTGTACTACATCGTCCTCGACCGCTACGCCGGCGAGACGACGCTCAGCCGGTTCTTCGACTACGACAACCGGCCGTTCCTCGAGGAGCTGGAGGAGCGCGGGTTCTCGGTCGCCCATGACTCGTGGGCGAACTACTTCAAGACCTCGCTCTCGGTTTTCGCGACCATGACCATGAGCCACATCAACCCCGACCTGTACGACGACGCGGTACCGAACACGTTCGCGCAGATCCACAAGGCGTTCCAGGCGCGGATGGCGGTCCCGGCCACCTTCAAGTCGCTTGGCTACGAGTACGTCCACATCGCGAACTGGTGGGAGCCGACCTCGCGCAACGCGGATGCCGACGTCATCTACCGCTTCACCCAGGAGACCGAGTTCAGCACCGCCCTGTACGACACCACCCTGCTCAGCGCGCTGTCGCCGGAGGTCTCGGCCGGTGGGAGCGGCGAAGACGGCGATGGCACCGCCGCGAACGACAGCGAGGAGCTCAAGGGGCTCGAACTCCAGCGCGCGCACGTCCTGCTGGGCTTCGACTCGCTCGAGGAGGCCACCCAGCGCGGCGGCCCGACGTTCACCTTCGCCCACCTGACCGTCCCCCATCCGCCGTACGCGTTCAACGAGGACGGAACCGAGCCGACCCCCGAGCAGCAGGCCCAGCGAACCGACAACGAGGGCTACATCGAGCAGCTGAAGTACGCCAACCGGCGGACGCTGGAGGCCATCGACCAGATCATCGCCAACAC
>DASYGU010000200.1:0-7266 GCA_035999355.1 Candidatus Limnocylindria bacterium
CTCGGGTGATCGCCTTGTCGCCGAACCGATCGCGGACCGCATCGGTCGCCTCCGCCAGGCGCTGGACCCGATCCCCATCCTCGAACAGCGTGAGCTGCTGGGCGTTCGCCAGCGAGATCGCAGTGATCCCGATCAGGCGCACCGCGCGGCCCGGCTCGAGCGCCTTGTCGAGCAGCCGTCGCGCGGCATCCAGGATGAGCCGCCCGTCGGTGGTGGGATGGGGCAGGTGGGTCTGACGGGTCAGCGTCTCGAACCCTTCGTAGCGGAGCTTGAGCTGGATCCCGCCCGCGGCCAACCCGTGGCGCCGGAGGCGGCTGGCCACCGACTCGGCGATCCACAGCAGCGAGCCATCCAGCCCGCTGCGTTCGGTCACGTCGTGGTTGAACGTGTGCTCGTGACCGATGGACTTGGGCGCCGCCCCCGAGGTCACCCGGGACGGGTCGATCCCGCGCGCCCGCTGGCCGAGCTCGTTGCCCATCCGCCCGAACCGACGGCGGAGGGTCTCGTCCGGCACCGCCGCCAGCTGACCGATGGTCGTGACTCCGTAATCGGCCAGCGCCTGGCGGACTCGCGGGCCGACACCCCACAGTCGGGTGACCGGCAGGGGGGCGAGAAACACCGCCTCGTCGCCGGGATCGACGATGACCAACGCATCGGGTTTGCGGAGGTCGGACGCGACCTTGGCCACCAGCTTGTTCGTCGCCACCCCGACGCTGACCACCAGTCCAAGCTCGTCGAGCACCCGGCCTCTCACGGCCCGGCCGATGGTCGGTCCGTCGCCGGCCGGCGCGCCGCTGACATCGAGAAAGGCCTCGTCCATGCTGATCGGCTCCACCAGCGGGGTGTAGTCGTCGAAGATGGCCATCACCTGGCGGCTGACCTCCGCGTAGCGCTCGAAGCGGCCGGGCAAGAAGGCGGCCTGGGGGCAGAGCCGGGCGGCGGTGCGGAGCGGCATCGCGGAGTGGACGCCGAACGCTCGTGCTTCGTACGACGCCGCGCTGACCACGC
The DNA here is from genome assembly GCA_035999355.1 of Candidatus Limnocylindria bacterium. Classification (GTDB taxonomy): domain Bacteria; phylum Chloroflexota; class Limnocylindria; order QHBO01; family QHBO01; genus DASTEQ01. The sequence goes on from DASYGU010000200.1 coordinate 1,009, forward strand.
CCCGGTCGTCCTGGCGGCCGCCGACGATCACTGGCCGGCCGACGAGGGTCGGGTCGTCGTGTACCTCGACCGACGCGTAGAACGCGTCCATGTCGGCGTGGATGATGGTCCGCATCAATCGGTGCCCGGATATCGCTGGTACGCGCCTCGGCCGAGGGTGGGGAGCAGGCGCCCACCCTCCGCCTCGAGCGCATCGCGATCCCCGGCCTTCAGCCGACCGAATGGCCGCAGGTCGATCGTGGGGCCGTTGCCACCGCGCGGCCTTGGAAGCCAGGTGCCGGCCACGACGCCATCGATCAGGAAGGTTGGGAGCACATCGGCGTTCTTCGTGATCACGGTCGTTTGGTGGGCCGGCGGCAGGACCCGGGCGCGATGAGGGGTGCCGTGGGCCAGGAGCAGGCTGTCCCATCGCGCGAGGAGCCGGGGAGTGGCAGGGGTGTCCGGGTCGGGACGCGGGGCGTCCGGCAGGTCGAGCAGGCTGCGGCCCTGCTCGTCGACGAAGGTGACCAGCTCGTCCTCGATGGCATGCATCACCGCTCGCCACCGGGCGAGGTTCCGGCCCCGACCGACGTAGGCCACGAGGTCCTCGACGCTCGCCGGTCCGAACGCCGCGAGGTAGCGCCGGGCGAGGTGGGCAGCCGCGATGTCGGGATCAGTCTCGGCCGGCCGCGGTGACGCGAGCCAGTCGACAGCCGGACGTACCGCGTGCGGCCGTAAGTTTCCTCGGGATACGGGACGTGGACGAGCGGCACTGTCCCGCTGAAATGACGCCACAGCGGCCGGTTGGGCGGGATCTCGGTCCGGCCCATCTCTGCCTTCAGGATGGCCTCGATCTCATGAATCGCCAGCGGCCGATCGGCCATCGCGGCCAGGACCGCAGCGTGGCCCCGGGTGATCCGCTTCCCGAGCGGCGAGCTGACCGGGTCCGCCTTGAACAGGAGCCGCCACTGTTCGAGGCGGAATGGATGGGTGAGCATGGACATGGGCCAGAAGTCGGCGGCGCTGACGACATGGACCGTCATGCGCATGAGCGACGCGCGGACGATGGACTTCCCGGCCCGCGCCCGGACGAGGTCCACCGGCTGGGATCGGGCGGCCATCCGGGACTGGAGCGCAAGCGGCGGCCAGTCCGGATGCTGGGCCTGGAGCGACCCGGCGCGCTCGACGAGACGGGCCACCTCGTCAGTCCCGAATGGCTGGAGGAGACCCTGGCGGGCCAGGGTCGCCCGGTTCAGCGCGCGATTGGTCAGAAGCGGCGGAGACATCGGTCAGGCTCCAGCCTAGCGGCGGATGCCGCCCGGTTCAGGTGGTCAGAGCTTGCGGATGACGCCGACGACCTTGCCCTGGATCTGGAGGTCGGTGGCGTAGATGGGCTCGAGCTCGGCGTTGGCCGGCTGCAGACGAATCCGCCCGTCTTCGCGGAAGAACCGCTTGAGGGTGACCCCGTTGTCCTCCAGCAGGGCGACGACGATGTCGCCGTCGTGCGCGGTGGCCTGCGGCTGGACGATGACGAAGTCCCCATCGTCGATGAGGGCATCGATCATGCTCTTGCCTCGGACGCGGAGGACGTATGAGTCCTCGCGGGCCTGGATGGCGCGTGGCACCTCCATGGGCTCCGCATCCTGGTAGGCCTCGATGGGCTGCCCGGCCGCGATCTCGCCGACCAACGGCAGACGCACCGGATCCCGGTCGAGCGGCATGCGGAAGGGCGTGATGGTGGCCCGCGCCGGCCGGGGGGAGGCGATCGAGGCCTCCGCCTCCGCGGTGAGGCGCAGCGCCCGCGAGGAGCGCCCCCCGCGCTCGAGCATGCCGGCCCGCTCGAGGGCGACGAGATGGTGGTGGACCGCGGACGTCGAGGCCAGGCCCACCGCGTCCGCAATCTCGCGAACCGACGGGGGATACCCCCGCTCGGTCACGGTGCGCGCGATGAACTCGATGATGCGCTGTCGCCGTTCGGCGTCGTGCCGGGTCACGGAACGAGCCTAGCAGAACACATGTTCTATTGTCAACGCCTCTGCTATGATCCGCGCCCACCCGAAACCTGCCTCGGACGGAGACCGAACCGATCGTGATGCGTCCCGGCCGGTGGCGCTATCTGCGCACCGCCAGACTCATGCTCCAGCTGCCGACCTATGCCCGCCTGGTATGGGGTCTGGCTCGCGACTCGCGCACGCCTGTTGGCCTGAAGCTGCTCCTCGGCGGGGCATTGACGTACGTCATCACGCCGGTGGACCTCATCCCCGACGTCATCCCCATCCTCGGCCACGCCGACGACCTCACCGTCCTGCTCCTGGTCCTGGACCTGTTCATCAGCAACGCCCCGATCGCCGTCCGCGAGGAGCACATGGCGCGGGCGCGAACCGGGGAGTCGACCCTCGACGAGGACCTGGCCGAGCTCCGGCTCCTGCTCGGGACACGCTTCGACCAGATCCGGGACTCGCTGCCGTCGCTCCTCGAGCGCTTCGGTGGCCTGGGGGACGCGGACGAGGTGAAGCGCATGATTGCGGAGCGGCGGGCGCACCGAACGAAGCCTATGGGAGTGAAATGAAGGTCATCCTCAAGCGTGACGTGAAGGGCCTCGGCCGTGAGGGCGACCTCAAGGACGTGAAGGACGGCTACGCCCGCAACCACCTCATTCCAACCGGAGCCGCGGTTCTGGCCGACCTCGGCGCCGTGCGCAACTGGGACCGGCACAAGGAGCAGCGCGAAGAGCGCGACCGCGCGATCCGATCCGATGCCGAAGCCCTTGGCCAGCGCATCGGCGATCTCACCGTTCAGATCGGGGTCAAGGCCGGCGAGAAGGATCGGCTGTTCGGGTCGGTGACCACCCGCGACATCGCCGACCGGCTGCGCGTGGAGGGAATCGAGGTCGACCGCCACGACATCCACCTCAAGGAGCCGATCAAGACCGTCGGTGAGCACCAGGTGCGGATCCACGTCATGACCGGGATCGAGGCCCAGCTCCGGGTCGAGGTCGTCCCCGAGCACTGACCCGATCGCGCGACACGCAAGCTGTCGTGAGGTTCGCGTCCCATCCGGGGCGTGTTCTCCACAGTCGACGGACAGGTTGACGCCGCTTATCCCCGACGCCGTTTGAAAGCGGTGGACAAGGCCATTCCCGCCCGGCCTCCGGGTCCGTAGCGTCACTCGAGCCGATGAGCATTGACCGCGTCGCCCCCCAGTCGGTCGAAGCCGAGCAGAGTGTGCTCGGCTCGATCCTGATCGATCCCGAGGCCATCCTCAAAGTCGCCGACTTCCTCCACGGGCCCGATTTCTATCGGTCCCAGCACGCGGACATCTACGAGGCCATGCTGGCCCTCCACTCCCAGCGGGAGCCCATCGACCTCGTCACCCTCGGCGACGAGCTGACCCGGCACGACAAGCTGGAGGGAGTCGGCGGCCCGGCGTATCTCGCGACCCTCATGAACGCCGTGCCCACCGCGGTTCACGTCGAGCACTACGGGCGGATCGTCGAGCAGAAGGCCGTCCTGAGGAACCTGATCGCGGCCGCCGGCAAGATCGCGGCGGTGGGGTACGAGGAGGCGCACGACACGGCGGCCGCCATCGATCGGGCGGAGTCCATCCTGTTCGAGATCAGCCAGCGGCGAACGGTCGCCGGCTTCGAGACGCTGGCCACCCTGCTCGGCCAGGCGTACGACCGGCTCGAATACCTCCACGAGCATCGCGGCCAGATGCTCGGCATCCCGACCGGCCTGGCCGGGCTGGACACCCTGCTCGGCGGTTTCCAGCCCTCGGACCTCGTCATCCTCGCCGCCCGACCCAGCGTCGGAAAGACGAGCCTTGCCCTGAACGTGGCCCTCCATGCCGCGGTCCACGAGCAGAAGCGGGTCGCCATCTTCTCGCTCGAGATGAGCCGCGAGCAGCTGGCCCTCCGCCTCCTGTCATCCGAGACCGGCATCAACCCGCGACCGCTGCAGACCGGGTTCATGGAGGAGACCGACTGGTCCAAGATCGCCCGGGTCATGAACGACATGGCGAGCGCCCGGATGTGGATCGACGACTCACCCACCCTGTCGGTCATGGAGCTGCGGACCAAGGCTCGCCGGCTGGAGGTCGAGCAGCAGGGCCTGGACCTCGTGATCGTGGACTACCTGCAACTGATGCAGGCCTCGACCCCAACCCGCGAGCCGAACCGGGTCCAGGAGGTGAGCGAGATCAGCCGTGGCCTGAAGAACCTCGCCCGCGAGCTCAAGGTGCCGGTGCTGGCGCTCTCGCAGCTGTCGCGCAACGTGGAGCAGCGAGGCGGCGTCGGCGAGCCGCGGCTGTCGGACCTGCGCGAGTCCGGTTCGCTCGAGCAGGACGCGGACGTGGTCATCTTCCTGTACCGGAGCGAAGGCGAGCCCAACCCCGATGCGGACCTCGAGCTGGTCAAGGCCAAGGTCGCCAAGCACCGGAACGGACCGATCGGCGAAGTGCCTCTCCAGTTCCGACGGAAGCAGACCCGGTTCTACCCGGTGGAGGCCCGCGAAGAGGTCGAAGTCACCCCGTATTAAGGGGGTTCCCCACGCTCGTGGCGCATGGCATGATCGGCCGCTGGGACGTCCCGTACCCACGGAGAGGGAGGGTCAGTGTTCACCGACAAGACCATTGCGTGCCGTGACTGCGGCATGGACTTCGTCTTCTCGGCCGGCGAGCAGCAGTTCTACGAGGAGAAGGGGCTGTCCCACGAGCCCCAGCGCTGTCCGAGCTGTCGGGCGGTGGCCAAGCAGAACCGGGCGCTCGGGATCGGTACTGGAGGGGGCGCGCGGGAGATGCACGCGGCGGTCTGTGCCGAGTGCGGTGGCCAGGCGCTCGTTCCGTTCCTGCCCCGCAACGACCGGCCGGTCTACTGCAGCACCTGCTTCGACAAGGTGCGCGCCCGCTCCTGACCTCGACCTGACCCGTCGCGGCGCCGCCTATACTGCGGCCCCACCCGGCTGACCGTACCGGAGGCTTCCCCGATGGAGTCCGGCTCGCTCCTCCATTCCCCGATCGAGGTCAGCGGTCGCCTCCGGCGCGCATACGGGTTCGAGGAGGTCTCGCTCGTTCCGGGCGCGGTCACGGTGGACCCGGCCGAGGTAGACACCTCCGTCCAGATCGGTGAGCTGACCCTCCAGATCCCGTTCCTGGCCGCGGCCATGGATGCCGTGAGCGACGCCGACATGGCCGTGCGCCTCCAGCGCCACGGCGGGCTGGCGGTGGTCAACCTCGAGGGCCTGTACGCGCGGTTCGACGACGCCAGACCGATCATCGAGCAGGTCGTGGCGGCGGCCGACGGCCTGGCCGCGGGTCGTGTCCTGGCCGACGCCTACGACCAGCCGATCCGCCCGGACCTGGTCCGGGCGCTCATCACCCGGATCAAGGCCTCCGGGGCCGCGGCCGCCGTGGCGACCACGCCGGCATCGGCCTGGGAGCACGCCGAGCTGGCCGCCGATGCGGGCGCCGACGTCTTCGTCGTCCAGTCCCAGGTCTCGGGCGCCCAGCACATCTCGACCTCGGGCCGGGTCCTGTCCCTGGCCGATTTGACCGGCGCCCTGCGGATGCCGGTCGTGGTCGGCAACACGGTGAGTGGCGAGGCCACCACCCAGCTGCTGGCCCAGGGCGCGGCGGGAATCCTGGTCGGGATCGGACCCGGGGCGGCATGCACGACTCGCGAGGTGCTGGGCATCGGCGTGCCCCAGGTGTCCGCCACGCTCGAGGTGGCCGCTGCCCGGGATCGGTACGCGGCCGAGACCGGTCGTTACGTCCCGATCATCACCGACGGCGGGATGAAGACTGGCGGTGACATCGCCAAGGCCATTGCCTCCGGCGCGGACGCGGTGATGCTCGGATCGCCGTTCGCGGCCGCCCTCGAGGCACCCGGCCAGGGCGTGAACTGGGGGATGGCGGCGCCTTCTCCCACACTCCCGCGCGGGACCCGGATCACGCTCGGTGAGCGTATCCCGCTGGAGCAGATCCTCTTCGGTCCGGCGGCCACCACCCACGGGACGCAGAACCTGGTCGGGGCCCTGCGCCAGTCGATGGGCGCGCTGGGGGCACGGACGATCGCCGACATGCACAGGGTCGAGATGGTGTTCGCACCCGCCATTTCCACCGAGGGCAAGTCCCACCAGCTGGCGAGCCACGGAGACCGGTGAAGGTCATCCGAGCCGCCGACCGCCGCTTCGAGCCGGCGGGGACCGAGACGTTCAGCGGCGAGGTGTGGATGGGGACGAACTTCGCCGCGGACGGCCCGGGAACGATGAATTCGGCCGAGGT
>DASYGU010000232.1:0-6109 GCA_035999355.1 Candidatus Limnocylindria bacterium
GAGTTCGACATCGACCCGGACCTGCTCCACGAATCGTCGGCCGGCGATGTGAAGCGGGTGACCCGGATGGATCGGCTCATCACCCCCATCAAGCTTCCGTCGGACCCGCTGGCTGCCAGCTACGCGGTCGCGGGCGTCCTCCAGGTCGAGCTGTCACGCAAGCAGCGACTGCTCGAGGCACCCGATGCGGCGGCCCGTCTCCGCGCCGAGCTGGCAATCCTGCAGCGCGAAGCCCAGCTCCTGGGCACCGCCTCCCTCGCCCCGATGGGCCGGTTCGAGTACCACGCCAACTAGACCGATCCCGGGCGGCGCCCGTCGTCCGGCCGCGTTCCTCCTCGCCGCTGTCCTGGTCGTAGCCGGCTGCGCCTCGGCCTCGCCGCCCCCCTCGGTCACCGCGTCGGCGGCACCATCGGTCTCACCCACGCCAGAGGCGCCAACCCCGGAACCGACCCCGACCTTCACGCCCGGCCCCACGCCGGTGGCCAGCGGCTGCACCGCCTCGAACCGGGTCCCGATCGGGGAGCCGGAGATCATCGTCCGTGCCCCCGATGCGGGCGAGGCCATGGCCCTGACCTTCGACATGGGTGGGCGTCTGGATCCGGCGCTGGACATCATGGCCTTCCTGGTCGAGAACGAGGTCTGCACCACCCTGTTCCCGACCGGGGCGATGAGCGGGACCGCGACCGGGCAGGCGGTCCTTGAGATCGTGGCCGAGCATCCCGAGCTGTTCGAGCTCGGCAACCACACGATGCACCACTGCAACCTGCGCGATGGCGGGATGGGCTCGCCGACGACCGCGCCGTGCCAGACCGGAGGACCCCCGACCCAGACGTTCGTCCGAGCCGAGCTGACCGATGCGGCCGCGATCCTCGAAGCTGGATCGGGCCAGGACCCGGTTCCGTACTGGCGGCCACCGTTCGGCGCGTACACCGATGACGTGCTCGCCACGGCCGCCGGGCTGGGCTACACGAAGACGATCATGTGGACCATGGACACCGCCGACTGGATGCCGCTGGAGGACGGGGGACCGACCGCCGAGCAGATCGCGACTCGGGTCGTGACCTCGGCCGGCAGCGGCTCGATCATCCTCATGCACCTGGGCGGCTACGAGACGCTCGACGCGCTCGCGATCATGGTTCCCGCGCTGCGTGAACGGGGCCTGATGCTGACCTCCGTCAGCGACCTGCTGGACTAGGTCGGCGAGGCGGTCTCGGTAGGACCGGCGTCGGGATCGAAGCGGATCATCGGCTCCTCGCAGGAGCCCGGCGCGCGGCTTGCCGGGCACCGCTGGAGCCGGACCTCGTTCGTGGCGTCGAACTGGATCAGGAACACCTGCGGCTGGAGGTCCGCCCCGCGCCCTCCGGCGCCTCGGAAATCCACGCAGCGACCTGTGATCTCGAAGTCGGGCCGGATATGGCCGTCGCAGATCTCGTCGGAGTAGTCCGAATCCTCGAAGGGGTCGCGGAAGACCATGAAGAAGCAGTCCCCGACCTGGCGGATGTTCCACAGCGGTTCGTCCGGGAAATCGGTCGCGGTCCACAGTCCCGTGAGGTTGACCTCGCGGCCGTCGGGGGCAAATAGGTCGACGTCGTTCCCGCAGCCGATTGCCGCCGCCTGACCGGCGGCGGAGAACGGCGTGTTGCTCGGAGCGGGCTCGCCGGAGGCGGTGGTGCAGCCGGCGCCGAACAGGAGCACAACGGCGCAGAGATAGGTTCGCCGGAGGTTCACGACGTGGGCCACCGACCTGCTGGACTAGCCGCTGCCAGCGGAGGCGGCCGTCGGGGCGGTGGGTACCGGCCCCTGGCGCAGGCCGAGCACGTTGCCGGCCGGATCCTTGAACCACGCACCGCGAGAAGGCCCGAACTGGGCGATCCCGTTGACGGTCTTGGGCGACTCGTATTCCTCGAACCTGACCCCGCGCGAGGTCAGATCCCGGACGACCGCCTCGATGTCTTCGACCTCGAAGTGCGCGACCGTCTGGCCGCCGGCCGGGGTCTCACCCCGCCGGATCGTCAGCTGCGACCCCTTGCCGGCGCCGAATCGACAGCTTGCCGGGGTCTCCTCGAGCAGGGTCAGGCCCAGCGTCTCCTCGTAGAACGGCTTGGCCAAATCGAGATCGGTGACCACCAACGTCGTGACCGCCAGAAATTGGGAGAGCATGATTCCTACCTCTCTTGACTGGTGCCTGAGGGCCATCAGGTGGACGAAGCGCGGCGGATCGGCCAGCACGAGGCGGCGTCAACATCGGCCTCGCTGACGCCGTCGTGGGGCGCCGCCAGCTCCATCTCGCCGTCGGCGCCGAATCGGTAGGTCGCGAGCTGGGTGATGACCGATGTCGGGCCGGCGCTCGCCCAGGCGGGGCGGGGCGTGCCTTCGGGATGGCGGTGGCCGGGTGAGGTCACGAAGTCGACTTGCTCCACGAACGTCCGTCGCGTCTGGTTCATGACGATCACGACTCTGGCCGCGTTCAGCGCGATCTCGCACGCGCCGCCGGATCCGGGCAGCCGCGTGGTGGGGTGCTCGTATGGCCCGATGACCGTCGTGTTGAGGTTGCCCCAGCGGTCGATCTGCGCGGCGCCGAGCATGCCGACCTCGATCCTGCCTCCCTGCAGGAAGTAGGCGAACAGGTCGTGCATGGACATCGTCGCGGTCGCGCCGGAAACGAGGGCCGGGTCTCCGATGCTGTCAGGCAGCCGGGTTGGCCGCGAGCCGATGACGCCGGACTCGTAGATGAGCTCGAGGTCGGGAGCCACGGTCTGGCGGGCGAGGTTGGCGGCGGCATTGGGCAGGCCGATCCCGACGAACACGGTCCGCACCCCGACCAGCTCCGCGGCCGCGGCCGCGATCATCAGCTCGTCCGGCGTCGCGCTCATCGGTATTCGCCGTAGTCGACCGATCCGGACGGGCGAGGTCCGGGCCGGAGCGCATCGAGCACCTCGTGATCGAGCTTGGCGAGGTATGCCGCTCGATCGGGGACGCCGCGAACCCATTCGTCGAGCCACGCGTCCAGCCGCGCCGGGTCGCGGCTGATGGGATCCCAGTCGCGATAGAACGCGTTGTCTCGGTCGTAGTAGCCCTGGGCGAACGACGGGTGGGCCCCATACGGCTCGACGCAGACAGCGGTGACTGCCACACCGGGGAGCAGCGTTCGGTCCGGGTCGGAGCGGACGACGTCGCCGTCCACCAGCTCCTCGACGACCACGATCACGCGCTCCGCCGCGAGCGCCGCCTCGCGCTGGACCCCGACCAGGCCCCAGACCTGGGTGTTGCCCTCGGCGTCGGCCCGCTGGGCGTGGATGATCGTCACGTCGGGGTTGAGCGGCGGCACGACTGCGATTTCGTCAGCGGGCGCGTACGGGGAGGCGACCCACTGGATGAGCGGGTTGGCGTCCGGCAGGTCCGAGCCGGCGTACGAGCGGAGCGGGTAGAAGGGGAGGCGTGCCGCCCCGGCTGCGTATCGGCCCACCATCCCGAAGTGGCTGTACTCCTCGATCTCCAGGCTGCCGGTCTCGACCGCCCGCCGGATGGCGTGCAGCGAGCCGACGCCCGGGTTGCCCAGCCAGCTGAATACGAGCTTGCGGGCACAGCCTGCCGCCACCAACTGGTCATACACCAGGTCCGGCGTGAGTCGGGCCAGGGTCAGGTCGCGGCGGCCCTGGCGGATGATCTCGTGCCCGGCCGCGAACGAGATCAGGTGGGTGAACCCCTCGATCGCGACGACGTCACCGTCATGAACGTGCGCGGCCACGGCCTCCGCCAGCGAGAGGACCTTGCCGGGCGTGCGCTCAGCCTCCGGTTTCAGCCATCCCCGGCAGTGGGCGAATGGGGCAGCCCACCGATGCCAGCGACTCCGCGTACAGGCGAATGGCGGTGTCCACCGCCGCCTCGTCGACGATCAGCGGGGGGCAGAAACGGATGGACGCCTCGCCGCACTCGAGGACCAGCAGACCGCGCTCGAACGCCGCGAACTGGACCGCGTTTGCCTCCTCGTGGCTCCCGAACTCGACGCCCAGCATCAGCCCCTTGCCGCGGATGTCGCGGACTACGCCGCACTCCTCGGAGGCGTACTCGACGCCGGCCCGGAGCCGCTCGCCCATGCGGGCGGCATTCTCCATCAGCCCGCCCTCGAGGAGGTCCAGGGTGGCGAGCGCCGCGGCGCAGCACACCGGGTTGCCCGCAAACGTGCTGCCGTGGGTGCCGGCGGTCCAGGTGAATAGCTTCTCCTTGCCGATAAACGCGCCCAGCGGCATGCCCGAGGCGATCCCCTTGGCCACGGTTACAACGTCCGGCTCCACGCTGTAGCCCTCCATGGCCCACATGTCGCCGGTGCGGCCCATGCCCGATTGGATCTCGTCCGCGATGAGCACGATCCCGTGCTCGTCGCAGATCTCGCGCAGGCCGTGGATGAAGGCTGGCGGCGCCGGGAAGTAGCCGCCCTCGCCCTGGATAGGCTCGACCACGATGGCCGCCACGTCCTCCGGCGATACGAGCCGGCCGAGGATCGTCCGGCGCAGGTGGTCCAGCTCGGCGGTGCCGTCCCCGCCGGTGCCCTCGTGCCAGGCCCGCACCCGGGGGAACGGGGCGTGGTAGACCATGGGCAGGAGCGGCCCGAAGCCCGCCCGCTGCTTGATCTTCGAGTTGGTCAGCGACAGCGAGCCCATTGTCCGGCCATGGAATGCGCCCTCGAACGCGATGATCGCGGGACGACCGGTGTGATGGCGGGCGAGCTTGATCGCGCCCTCGACGGCCTCCGTCCCCGAGTTGGTGAGGAAGACGCGAGCGTGCTCCTCGAACGGCGCAACTGCGGCCAGCCGCTCGCACAGCTCGAGGTAGCGCGGCTCGTAGAAGTCGGTCGCCGCGATGTGGATGAGCTTCTCGGACTGCTCCCTGATCGCCTTGCTCACGGCCGGGTGGGCGTGGCCGGTCAGGGCGACCGCGATGCCGGCCGCGAAGTCCAGGAACTGGTTGCCGTCGACATCGGTAACGACGTACCCGCTGCCCGACTCCGCGACGAGCGGGTAGGCCCGGGTCAGTGAGGGACTCGTGACGGCGTCGTCACGGGCGATGATCTCGCGGGCGCGCGGCCCGGGAAGCTCGGTGACGAGATGGGGGACAGCCGGCGCGTCGTCGGCCGCTTGACGAAAGGCCCGAACGGTCATGTGCGGATACCTGATCGAAAGCGGCGCGTCCTGCCCGCGCCCCTGGCTAGATTGCCGCTGATGTTAGCGCCTCGACCACCTCGCCGATCAAGCCCGGCCCGGCGTACACCATGCCCGTCCAGATCTGGACCAGGTCGGCCCCGGCCTTCCGAGCGCGGCGCGCGTCCTCCCCCGAGAAGATGCCGCCCGAGGCCATGATCGTGAATCGATCGCCCGAAGCGGCCCGGATGGCTTCGATCGACGCCAGCATGCCGGGCAGCAGCGGGCGACCGGAGAGACCGCCGAGGTCGGCGCCGGGCGGGACGTGAGACCGCAGCCCGTCCCGCGAGCGCGTGGTGTTCGATACGATCAGGCCGGCCGCCGGCGTGGACTCCAGCGCCTGGCAGAGGCCGCGGAGTCGTTCGAGCGGCTGGTCCGGTGACAGTTTCACGACCAGTGGCGGACGAGGCTCAACCGTGTCGAGCGCGACGACCAGCGCCGCAAGGCGGTCCGGCTCCTCGAGCGCGGCCAGGCCGGCAGTGTTCGGGGAGCTGACGTTGATCGCGAGGTAGTCCGCGACCGGGGCCACAGCCCGCGCCGCGGCGAGGTAGTCCCCTTCCGCCGCCTCGTCGCCGGTCCCTGATCCTCGGCCGATCGACACGCCGACCACGAAATCACGCGGCAGCCACGGTCGGGCTCGCGCCACGCGATCGGCCAGCGCGGCGGCGCCGTGGTTGTTGAACCCCATCCGGTTGACCAGCGCTCCGTCGTCGGGCAGGCGCCAGACCCGGGGCCGCGCAGTGCCGGGCTGCGCGACGGGGGTCACGGTCCCGACCTCGGCGAAGCCGAAGCCAAGGGCGCCCCAGCCGGCGATCGCCTCCCCGTCCTTGTCGAAGCCGGCGGCCAGCCCCACCGGGTTTCGGAAGCGGAGGCCCATGTGCTCCACCGGCCGCGCCGACCAGGCGCCGGCC
>DASYGU010000247.1:0-6001 GCA_035999355.1 Candidatus Limnocylindria bacterium
AGGTTGTCGGTGAGCGGGAAGCTGAGCACCAGCCCGAATCGATGCCGGTCGCCGGGGACGAAGCCCACGCCCGCCTGGTGCAGGCGCCGCGGTCCGGCGCCCGTTACGTCCTGGCCCTGGTGACCGGGGCGGTGATCATGATCCTGTCCAGCCCGCTGGTGGACGGGTCGTTCAACTTCCTGCTGCCGGTGGAGGCGTACGTTGCGCTGTTCCAGGGTGCGTTCGGGTCGCTCGACCGCATCGCCGAGACCCTGGCCGAGGCGGCCCCACTCATCCTCGCCGGCTTCGCGGTGGGCATTGGCTTCAAGGCCGGCCTGTTCAACATCGGCGCCCAGGGCCAGTTCCTGTTCGGGTCGCTGTTCGCGACGGCCGCCGCGCTGGCCCTGAATGACGCCTCGCCGTTGGTGGCCATCCCGGCCTCGTTGCTCGCCGGCATGGTTGGTGGACTGCTGTACGGCGCCATTCCCGGTGCGCTGAAGGCGTTCACCGGTGCCCATGAGGTCGTGACCACGATCATGCTGAACTACGTCGCCATATTCCTCGTGTCGGGCGTGATCTCCGGCCCGCTGCGCTGCGAAGACGCGACGTACTCACGGACCTGCGACTTCACGGCCGCCAGGCTGCCGTTCATCCTCGGCGACAGCGGTCACCTGGGCATCCTCCTCGCCTTCGCGGCGGTGCCCATCGTCTGGTGGTTCCTGTACCGATCAACCACCGGCTTCGAGGTCAGGACGACGGGGGCCAACAGCGAGGCCGCCCGCTATGCGGGCATGAGCACGCGCTGGCTGATCATCTTCACCATGGCCCTGTGCGGCCTGTTCGCCGGGTTGGCGGGGGCGACCTGGACTCAGGGCGAGCTCGGCTACATGCCGGCCTCGGGTGTGCCGACGATCGGGTTCGAAGCCATCGCCGTCGCGCTGCTCGGACGGGCCAACCCGGTCGGCATCCTGTTCGCCGGCCTCCTCTTCGGCGCCATGGAGGCGGGTTCGGGAGCCATGGAGCTCGCCGGGATCCCGAACGAGATGGTCACCGTCCTCCAGGCAGTGATTCTGTTCTTCCTCACGGCGGAGGTCATCGTGCGCCGGATCTTCCGCGTCCGGGAGGCCGCCGCGGCGCTGGGCGACGTGGGCGGGCTGGCCGAGTCCTACGGGCAGCGCCTGTAGGCATGGAACAGCTGTTCGACATCCCGGTTATCGGCTGGCTCATCCAGTTCGTCGTCTACCTGCTGGGCCACCTCCCGGTCATCGCACCGATCATCGTTGCCTCTGCTGTGCCCATCGTGCTCGGCGCACTCTGCGGGTTCATGAACGAGCGATCCGGGGTGGTGAACATCGGCATCGAGGGGATGATGCTCACCGCCGCCTTCGTAGCCTGGTGGGTCGCCTCGATCGTCTACGGGATCATCCCTTCGTCGTCGAGCTCGCTGCCCTTCGGGATCACGATCCCGCTCCTTGCGGGCCTGGCGGCCGCCATCCTGGCCGCATGCCTGGTATCCGCCGTGCACGCGTGGCTATCGATCACGGTGCGGGCCGACCAGATCATCAGCGGCACGATCATCAACCTCTTCGCCCTCGGCATCACTGGCTACCTGAACCGGCTGATCAGCGAGAATCCACCGGCCAGCGCCGGCTCGTTCAAGTCCATCGGACTGCCGTCTTCGATCACCGACCTGCCTGTCGTCGGGTGGCTCATCGATTCGTTCATTGCAGTCGGGCCGATCGCGCTGACGATGCTCATCTCGGTCATCGGTCTCCAAGTCCTCCTTCACCGGTCCCGCTGGGGCCTCCGCACGAAGGCCGTCGGGGAGCACCCGAAGGCGGCCGAAACGGTCGGCATCGACGTCATCAAGCTCCGCTACCGGAACGTGATCCTGGGCGGGATCTTCGCCGGGCTGGCCGGGGCCTACTTCAGCATCGAGTTCGGCAACGAGTTCCAGGCCAATATGACCAATGGGCGCGGGTACATTGCCCTTGCCGCGCTCATCTTCGGCCGCTGGACGCCGATTGGCGCGTTCGGCGGCGCTCTCCTGTTCGCCTCGTCCGTCGGCCTCGAGCGGCTCATTCTCTTCGCACCGCCAGAGGGCGAGCTGGGCGAGTTCCTGAGTGGGATCCCGATCGCGTTTTACGAGGCGCTGCCGTTCATCATCACCATCGTCATCCTGGCCGGGGTCGTCGGGCGAAGCATTCCGCCGGCAGCGGACGGAAAGCCATACGAACGGGAGTCGAGAGCGGCCTGATCTCGCGCCGCCCGGTTGGGGCGGGTGTGACCTAGCTGGCGGCGGCCATCACCGGCGCGGCGAGGACCGAGATCCGACCGGCGACCACGCGCGACACCTCGCGCAGGGCACCGGCCGCGACGGACGTGTCCGAATCGGGGTGCTGGGCGGAGGTGATCGGGACACCCGCGTCGCCACCGGCGCGCACGCTTGGCTCGAGCGGGATGCGGCCGAGAACCTCCAGGCCCAGCTCGCGGGCGATGGTCGCGCCTCCGCCGGAGCCGAACAGGTCGTGCTCGGTGCCGCAGTGGGGGCATACGAAGCCGCTCATGTTCTCCACCACTCCCAGGGTCCGGACATTGACCTTGGAGAACATCGCGATCGCCTTCCGCGCGTCGAGGAGAGAGACCTCCTGGGGCGTGGTCACGACCACCGCGCCCGACAGCGGGATGAGCTGGGCGAGCGAGAGCGCCGCGTCCCCGGTTCCGGGCGGCAGGTCGATGACGAGGTAATCCAGCTCGCCCCACTCGACGTCGCGCAGGAACTGCTGGATCGCCGAGTGGATGAGCGGTCCGCGCCAGATCACCGGCGCGTCGCCGGTCAGGAAGTACTGGATGCTCATCATCTTCACGCCGTGGCTGACCACCGGGTTGACCCGACCCTGGTTGCCGGTGACGTGGCCTTCCTGGGTGCCCATCATGAGCGGGACGTTGGGACCGGTGATGTCCGCGTCCAGCAGGCCGACCGTGGCCCCGTCGCGGGCCAGGCTGACCGCGAGATTGACCGCGACCGTGGTCTTGCCCACCCCACCCTTGCCGGACCCCACCGCGATCGTGTTCCGCACTCCGGGGATGAGCTCGGCCATAGGCCCGCCGAACGTGCGCTTCACGTTCGCGGCCCACTCGATCTTGACTGCGCCAGCGCCCAGGCCGGTCAGCTCGTCCGCGATGTCCGACTCGATGGTTGCCTTCAGCGGGCAGGCCGGGGTGGTGAGCTCGACCGTGACCGTGACCAGCGATCCCTCGATTTCGATTCCGCGAACCATGTTCAGGGCAACGAGGTCGCGCCCGATCTCCGGATCCTTGACCCGGGCCAGGGCAGCCATGATCGCCTCGTCGGTCAGCGTGGTGGTCACCGGACCGAGCCTATCAGACGGTGGTGATCGCCGCCGAACTACGCTCAGGCCAGGCCGTCAAACAGCCCCGTCTCGGCTCCACCGGCGTCAGATCCACCCGCGGTGGCCAGGTTCGAGACCGCGAGCCGATAGTGCTCGTCTGCCAGCCAGGCATCTCGCCGGCCAGGGTCCCAGCCCGCGAACGGGCCGTCGGAGCCGGTCTGCGACACGTGGCGCTCGATGGCCGCCAGCTTGAGCGCGACGAGCTCGCCGAGGGCGAGATCGACCGTGGGTCCGGCGGCCTCGGGCGTGCCGTAGATCCCATCCGGGGCCATCCCGCCCAGGATCTCGAGTCCCTCGGGCTGGACGACGAGGTGGTACAGCTTGGCAATCCGCCACGCCACCTGGTCCTCCTCGAGGTCGTCCTCGTAGGACTGGGGCTCGGACGCCTGTTGGACCGCGTCGGCCACCGCGCGGGACAGGGTGGCGTGGTCGCTGTCGCCGGTGACCCCGTCCGGACCGAAGGTCAGGACGACCTCGGGCTGGTGCATCCGGATCGGCTCCACCAGGCGTCCGACGAGATGGTGATAGTCCACCGTCGGCAGATCGCCCTCGGCGTAGTCGAGCATGCGGAGCACGTTCACCCCGAGCAGTGCGGCGGAGCGGCGCATCTCGTCCTCGCGGACGGTGTCCAGGTTGCGCCAGCCCAGCGACTCGAGCAGATCGCGATTGCGGCCGCCCGGGGCGGGTGGCTTCATCGAAATCCGGGGGTCGAAGTAGCCCCGGGTGGCGCACACCACGACCACGTATGCACCCTCGGCAGCGGCGCTCGCAATGGCCCCGGCGAACCCGAATGCCTCGTCGCCCGGATGGGCGACGATCACCATCAGGCTGCGGGACGGGTTCCGTTCGCGGACCGGCCGCCAGATCGACGACACGGCGCCGAGTCTACAGGTTCAGACCTCGACTTCGAGGGCAACCCGGGCCGACGGATCGCGGCCCTTGTGCCGCACCGCGGGCACCCGTTCGGCGGCCGGAACACGCTCGACGAAGCTGGCCTGATGGCCGGTCTCGATCGCCCGCTCGACTTCCTCCAGGCTGAGAATTCCGCGACCCAGGACGAGGGCGAACTCGTCCCGCAGGTACCGACCCAGGATCTCGGGACCGTCGGTCGAGAGCGTGAACGGGACCTCGTGGTCGGCCAGGTTGCGAAGGTGCGAACGCAGCTCGCCGATGCTGCCCACCACCCCGGTGGTCAGGTTGGACGAGGGGCAGACCTCGAGCACGATCCCCCGCTCGCGGAGCATGGCCATCACCCGCGGGTCGGTCGCCGAGCGGATGCCGTGACCGATGCGCGCCGGGTCGAGCGCCTCCACTGCCTCCTCGACCTCGTCCGCTCCCCCGGTCTCGCCGGCATGGACGGTGATCCCCAGCCCGGCGCGGCGGCACTCGTCGATCACGTCGCGGTAGTCCGCGAACCGGAATCCCTCGACCACGGGACCGGCGATGTCGACTCCCACCACGCCGCGCGCCCGCCAGCTGATGGCCTTGGCGGCAAGGATCTCGTTCAGCTCGCGGCTGAAGGCGCGGTCCAGGCAGAAGATGAGCCCGGCCTGGACCTGCGGGTACTCGAGGATCGCGCGATCCATGCCCCGAATCGCGGCCGCGATGATGTGGTCCAGGTCCTGCTCACCGCCCCGGTTGCGCTTCATCGGGTTGAAGCGCAGCTCCAGGCGCGTGATGTTGCTGCGCCGATAGGCCCCGCCGATGACCTCGTACACGCTGCGCTCGACCGCGATCGGGCTCGATTGGATCAGCTCGGTCCAGTAGAAGAGGTCGAGATAGCCGTCGAACGTGCGGCGCCGGCGTCGGCCGAGGGTGATCAGCTCGCGGAAGGCCCAGTAGTCCTTCGTCGGGAGGCGGATGCCCTGCGCGTGGGCAATCCCCCACATGATGGCCGGGGTGACGGCCGCTCCGAGGTGCACGTGGAGCTCGCTGAGCGGCGTGCGGGGGTCGATCCGGGGTCGGGCCAAACTGCCACCGGCTACGGGCTTTGGCGGAGTGTAGCAGCGGTCCGGCGACGGGACACCCGCGCTAGAATCGATGTCCGATGGACCTCAAGGCGCTGATCGAATCACTCGCCTCCGGCTGGGCCGAACGACTCACCATTCTCGTGCCGCTGGCCCTCGTCGCCGGACTCGGCCTGTACGTGGCCTACCTCCTGATCGGCTACCTCCGCGCCTCGAACGTGGGGATCGAGGCCGAAGCGGTGGGCGGCGAGGTCATCACGCCGGAGGATGCGGCGACCGTCGCACTCCCCGCCGGGGCGCCCTACTGCCCGGTGGACGGGCTCGTCCATCCGCCCGGTGCCGCCTACTGCGCCCGGTGCGAGGCGGACCTCGCTCGTGACTGCCAGACGTGCGGGACCAGGGTCGGGGCGATGGACGCCATGTGCTTCAACTGCGGGGCGCGCCAGTAGTCCACCCGGCTCGTCGGCCGACCGCTCAGTTCCCCATCAGCGACTGTACGTAGGCTCGCATCTCGTACACGTTCGCGACCTGCACGTAGCCGCGGCCGGTGCCGGGCTCCAGACCGGTGAACAGCGAGAAGCGCGGCGGGGCGAGGACCGTGGCGGTCACGTTCGCATTGGCGGCCTCGCCGACCACGTTGAG
>DASYGU010000301.1:0-5311 GCA_035999355.1 Candidatus Limnocylindria bacterium
CGCTGATCGGCACGAGCCACCGATCAACGAATTCCGTGAGCCCGTCGCCCGTCGAGTACGCCAGGATGAGGATGGCGGAGACGCCGTACACCAGCCCGATGACGTTGACCATCGGCCCCCAGCTTCCCATGCTGAATGCGCCGCCCGGCCGCCAGCCCCGTCGCCGAGCAATGAGCGCTGCCAGGACGACGCTCTGGAACCCGATGTAGATGCCTGTAACAGCGAAGGTGATGATGATCGTCACCGTGGCCGCGGGCAGGAGGGTGATCAGGGCGGGGACGATCACTGCCACCAGTACCGCGCCGGGTGGCATGTGCAGGCGTGGATGGACGCTCGAGAGCGCGCGCGAACCGGGAATCATGCCGTCCCGCGCGGAGCTGTAGACGAGACGAATGGCCGCGCCCTGGATGGCAATCGTGCATGAAACGAAGGCGAAGAGGATCAACGCCAGGGCGATCGTCGCTCCAGTATCCCCGAAGTTCGCCTGGAGGATCGAGTCGATGGGCGACGCATCGGTCCCGCTCATGACGGCACCGATATCAGGCACCGCCAGGATTAGCGCGAGGGTCAGGAAGGCCGCGGTCGC
The DNA here is from genome assembly GCA_035999355.1 of Candidatus Limnocylindria bacterium. Taxonomy (GTDB): domain Bacteria; phylum Chloroflexota; class Limnocylindria; order QHBO01; family QHBO01; genus DASTEQ01. Next base: position 587 of record DASYGU010000301.1, read on the forward strand.
ACCGCCGACGGCCAGGGTCAGCTGCATGGCGCGCGGTACCTTCCGGGACGGGTCGTGCACTTCTTCAGCGATGTCACCGCAGGCTTCGAAGCCGTAGAAGATCCAGACGCTGAAGAGGGCGGCCGCGAGGAAGGCGCCAAGATAGTTGTCCCCACCGGCGCCCATCGTGTCGAAAATGACACCGAAGTCCTGGTTGCGGTCGAACAGCAGCAGGTACGTCCCCAACCCAATAGTGCCCAGGATCTCGACCACCAGGCCCGCTCGCGCAAGGAGAGCGAGGCGGCGAATGCCGAGCATGTTCAGGATGCCGCCGAGGACGATGACCGTCACCGCCACCAGGATGGTGGTCGTGTCGTTGATCTCCCAGCCAAAGAGCGGCGCTGCAAAGAGGTTTGCCGCATACGCCACGGCAGCCACTGTGACGAGCAGCGCCGCCGTGTACATCCATCCAGACAAGAACGCGTAACGGGGACCTACCAGGCGCTTCGCCCATTGGTAGATGCCACCCGCCAGCGGAAATTCGGAGGCGATCTCGGAGAAGGTGAAGACCACCATGAACTGGCCAAAGACGACGATGGGGATCGTCCAGATGAACGCCGGACCGCCGGTCGCCAGCCCGAATGCGAACAGGGAGTACACCCCCACCACCGGCGACAGGTAGGTGAACCCAACCGAGAAGTTCGAGAGCAGCCCGATGGATCGGCTCAGTTGCTGCCGATACCCAAGGCGCGCCAGCTGACGTTCGTCAGCCCCAACCTCGGCGACGGACGGTGTCGCGGATGCCATGAAAACCCTCCTCCGGATTCCTGGTCCGCGCGCGGGGCGATGCTCCCGGCCCGGAAACCCGCCACCGCGAAGCGCGTAGGCGTCGAGAGTGTTAAGTACGCCAACCGCCAGGTCAAGAGGAAATTAAGGCCGGCGCGACCAGGCGCGCGCGGGCCTGTCGGAGCCGGCCCAGGGCGCGACCGACGGTTCGCGAGAACGCGAGCGGCCCGACCACTCGCGCGGCGGGCCACTTGCGTCTTGGGCGGGCGAATGAACGCTAGCGGTTGCGAACCAGCTCCGCGGGCGTGAGGGCGGTGTACTCGCCGCGGTTGCGCATGGCCTTGGCCAGGGCCACCTCGTGGGCTCGATCCTCGGCCGTGTCGTCGAGCGGCGCGAGCTCCACCGGCGCACCCATCCGACGCTCCAGCGCGATCTTGATCAGCTGGTCGGTGAGCCACGGATTCTTGGGCAGGACCGGGCCGTGGAGGTAGGTCGCGAACACGTTGTCGCGCACCGCACCCTCGGTTCCGTCCTCGCCGTTGTTGCCGGCTCCGGCCACGATCGTGCCGAACGGCTTCGCCCCTGGGCCCAGGATCGTCTGCCCCGAGTGGTTCTCGAAGCCGACAACCGTGCCCGTTTCGCCGTTCAGGGTGACCTCGACCGCCGCGTGCTGCATGAACCGCTGCGAGCCGCCGTGGGTCTCGAGATCCAGGATCGCTGCGCCCTCCATCGGCTCACCCGCCGAGGGGATGTACCGATGTCCGAGCAGCTGCAGCCCGGCGCACACCGCGAAGATGAGGACGCCCTGGTCGGCCGCCTCCTGGAGGGACGGGACCTTGAGCCCGAGGTCGCGGGCCACGACGTCCATCTCCACGTCCTGGCCGCCGTGGAACAGGATGAGGTCAAAGGTCGTGAAGTCCGGCGTGTCGCCCTGCTCGACCTCGACCACCTCGGTCGGGATGCCGCGCCACGCGCAGCGCTGGACGAGGGCCATGACGTTGCCGCCGTCCCCGGCCACGTTCAGGAGCGAGGGGTACAGGTGCGCGATCCGAAGGGTGGGGTAGTCCATCAGGCTTCCCAGTATCGCCCAACCCAGCCCCGCCGGCGCATCTCCTCGCGGAGCTCGATGGTGGGGGTGTAGCCGGCCACGATGGTCAACGGCTCGCCGGCCGGGGTCGCGGCCAGGGCGGCATCCAGGGCAGGCACCCGTTCCTCGATGACTGTCATCCGCACCGGGTCCAGGCCGGCGTACTTCAGCCGGTTGGCCAGCTCGTCGGCACGCAGGCCCGAGACCGTCGCCGCCTCGATCCGCGGCACGGCGGACTCGAAGTCCACGTCCCACAGCCAGCCGAAGTCCTCGCCGTCGACCAGGGTGTTGCTGACCGCGATCAGGAGGTGGCGGGGCAGCTCCTCGGTCGCCAGCGCGCGGAGGGTGGCGTTGTAGGAGGTGGGGTTCTTCGCGAATCCGAGGACCACGTCCTGTTGGCCGGCAGAAATCCGCTCCAGCCGCCCGAATGCCGGTCCCACGGCGGCCAGTGCGGCCGGAGCGGCATCGATCGGCACGCCCAGGCCGACGGCCAGGGCAACGGCGGCCGCGGCGTCGTACGCCACGTGCAGGCCCGACTGCGGGATCGAGAACTCCTGCTCGCCGCCAGGGGTGCGGACCGTGAATATCGTCTCAGCCAGACCCTTGACCTCGACCGCGGTGACCGCGACGTCGAGGGCCGGGCGGGCGAGGCCGCAGGCGGGGCAGCGCCACGAGCCCATGTGCGAGAGGTAGACGTGCTCGTACTCGAGGTTCGCGCGGCAGGCGGGGCAGCGGATCGTGTCGGCGGCCCGGGTGATCGTGTCAGTCGAGGCGGGCAGGTCCATCCCGAACGTCACCCGACGACCGTCCCGGGCCGGGGCCAGTCCAGCCACGATCGGATCGTCGGCGTTCACGACCAGCACGCTGTCGGGCGGAAGCGCCGCGGCCACCACCTCGAACGCATCGGCCACCGCGTAGATCTCGCCGTAGCGGTCGAGCTGGTCGCGGAACAGGTTGGTCACGAGCACCGCGCGCGGTCGGATCTCGGGCGCGACCCGGGGCAGGGCGCCCTCGTCGATCTCGGTGACCATGACCACCGGCGAGACGTGGCCCCGTAGGTCGGCGGCGGAGATGGCGAGCGAGGTGACGCCCTGCGCCAGGTTCGCCCCGGCCTGGTTGTGGGCCACCGGCAGGCCAGCGGTGCGGAGGATGGCGGCCGCGAACCGGGCGGTGGTCGTCTTTCCGTTGCTGCCGGTGATGGCAACCACCACGATGCCCTGGTCCGCGACCAGGGCCTTGAGAATGCCCGGGTCCAACCGTCGGGCGACCATGCCCGGAATCGAGGTCCCGCCGCCGCGGCCCATCAGCCGCGAGCCAACCGCGGCGGTCTTGCCGGCCAGGATGGCCGCGAACCGTCGAACGGTCAGGGGCGGCGCCGAGCGGGGCGGGGGCAGCCTGAACGGTGCGGTGGTCACCTATCTCAGGTCGACGAAGACGTTCTTGACCTCGGTGAACAGGTCGAGCGCGTGCATGCCGAGCTCGCGGCCCATGCCGCTCATCTTGTAGCCCCCGAACGGCGCCTCGGTATGGACGCTGCTGTTCGAATTCACCGAGAGGACGCCGGCGCGGATGCCCTTCGCCACGCGCAGTGCCTTGCCGATGTCGCGGCTCCACACCGACCCCGACAGGCCGTACGGCGTGTCATTGGCCAGGCGAATGGCCTCCGCCTCGTCGCTGAAGGGGATGATCGCGACGACTGGGCCGAAGATCTCCTCGCGCACGATCCGCATGTCGGTCCGGCAGCCGTCGAAGATGGTGGGCATGAGGTACGCGCCGTCGTCGAACGGGTCGCCGGTCGGCGCCTCGCCGCCGTATGCCAGCTCCGCCCCCTCGTCGCGGCCGATCTGGATGTACTCCGCTACCCGCTCGCGCTGGCGCAGGCTGATGAGGCTGCCCATCTCGGTCTTGTCGTCCGCCGGATTGCCCACCTTGAGGTTGGCGGTGGCTTCGGTGAAGGCGGCGACGACCTGGTCATGGACCGATGCCTCGACGAAGATTCGGCTCCGCGCGCAGCAGTCCTGGCCGGCGTTGTCGAAAACCGCGTAGGGCGACTCGCGGGCGAATCGGTCGAGGTCGGCGTCCGCGAAGACGACGTTCGGGCTCTTCCCGCCGAGCTCGAGGCTCACCTTCTTCACGTTCCCCGACGACAGGCGGAGGATCTCCTGGCCGGTCGTCGTCTCGCCGGTGAAGGCCACCTTGCCGATGCCGGGGTGGGCGGCGATCGCGGCCCCCGCGCTGCCACCCGGGCCGGTCACCACGTTCACGATCCCGGGCGGGAACCCGGCCTCGAGGGCCAGCTCCCCGAGCTTGATAGCGGTGAGCGGGGTGTAGGAGGCGGGCTTCAGGATGCAGGCATTTCCGGTGGCCAGCGCCGGGCCGAGCTTCCAGGAGGCCATGTTCATGGGGAAGTTCCAGGGCACGATCAGCCCGACCACCCCGATTGGCTCTCGAAGGGTGAAGTCCAGTCCGGGCGCGCTGGTCGGGATCGTCTCGCCGAAGTGCTTGTTCGCGGCGCCGGCGTAGTACTCGAACACGAGGCCCACCGCCAGGGCCTCCCCGCGCGCACCGGCGATCGGCTTGCCCACGTTCTGGCTCTCGAGCTGGGCGAGCTCCTCGAGGTGCTCCTTGGCCAGGTTGCTCAGCTTCTGGAGGGTCCGCCCGCGCTTGGCGGCCGACCAGGAGGAGAAGCCCTTCGGCTCGTCCAATGCCTTCTGGGCGGCGGCAACGGCTCGATTGACGTCCTCCGGGCCACCCAGCGGGGCGGTGGCCAGCAGCTCGCCGGTGGCAGGATTGATGACCTCGAACGTCTGGCCGTCCGCGGCGTCGACCTTCTCGCCGCCGATGATCATCTGGACCGCGCCGAGGATTGGTGT
>DASYGU010000014.1:0-3717 GCA_035999355.1 Candidatus Limnocylindria bacterium
CACGTGGATTCGAACGCGGTCCGCGAACATCGTGGCCCGACCGTGAGGCCGGAGCGGCTACAGGAAGCGCAGCGGGTTGACGATGACGCCGTTGACGATGACCACGAAGTGGACGTGAGGACCGGTGCACCACCCGGAGCACCCGACCGCCGCGATCTGCTGGCCCCGAACCACGCCCTGCCCTGCGCTGACCAAGATCGTGCCGAGGTGGTTGTACTGGGTCGTCCGCCCGTCCGCATGGGCGATGGTGATCACCATTCCGCCGCCGTTGTTCAGCCAGCCGGCCTGCGTGACGGTCCCCGTGTCCGCGGCCACCACGGCGCCGCCGGCGGCGTGAGCGACGTCAAGGCCAAGGTGCCCGCTCCAGAAGTATTGGGAGACGTAGCCGCCCGGCACCGGCCAGGTGAGGGACCCGTCGCCGTCGACGTAGCCGGTTGGGCCCGCCGACGGGAGGGAAGGTCCCACGGAGCCGGAGCGGACCGGCGGCGGCTTGGGCAGGATGATCGCGACCGGGACCTCGGGTGCCGGGGTCGGCAGGGTGCGGATCTCGGCCATGACGTCGCCGTCGGCGGCCTCGGCCGTGACCGGAGTCTCGGGTTCGAGCTCGATCGTGACCGGGGCGTCCTGGGCGGCCGCGTTCTGCTCGGAGATGGCGCCTCGTGCCGGGGCGACGATCTGGAGGCCCATCCCGTCGATGCTGATGATGCCCCGTGCGGTCAACACGCCGACGCTGACGCTGCCAACCACCAACGCGACGACCACGAGGTGGGACAAGGCCCGCGCAACGGCGGTATAGCTCCGACGACGACGGCGCACCGGCCGGGACGAGTCAACCAATAGCGACGGCTCCTGGGCGTGTTCTTCTCAAAACAGCACGACGCCGATGTGCGATCCCGCAGAATCGCCTGGGCACGGGCGAGGCGTCGTGCCCCGCGATCCTAGCAAGGGCATCAAAGGCAGGTCAACCTTACGGACGTCCGGGCACGAACTGCAAGGCCGGAATGCCGGATTCGGACAGGACGACGTCTCCGACCCGAATCGTGACCCATCCGATGGCGCCTTCGCCGGCCGGGATGGGCGGCATGGACGCCTCCAGGTCGACCGATTCCCCCGGGGCCAGGGGCGGCACCGCGGTGGCCAGCGGGACCAACTCCGGCGGTCGAGCGAGGTACGGCTCGGTCGCGCTCCCCCACCCACCCACGAGCATCGTCCCGGCCGGCCATGGAGCCGTCCCCGTGTTCGTGAGGCGGATGGCGAGCGCCGCCGGATCGGGGACGGAGGGTGCCCAGTACGGCGGGCCGGTGCCCGGGACGACGGCCGGGGCCACGCCGGCGGCGCCGCCCGGCGCCGCCAGATCGATGCGAACCCCAAGCTCGCGACCGGCGAACCAGGTGACCAGCGCGTCCGTGATCGCGACGGCGATCGCCTCCTGCCCCTCGGCCGAGGCCAGCAGATCGGCCTCCGCGGCCAGCGACATCGAGCCCACCTCGGCCAGGACGCCGGGCATGAGGCTGCCGCGCCGCGGCTCGCTCGGGTCGCCGGTCGTGGTGGCCGGGGCGATGACGTAGTAGTTCACCGCGTCAATGCCGCGGTCCTGGCGCTCGTAGGGCGCGATCGCCCCGATCGCGGCCACCACCGCGGCCTGGATCGCGCTGGCCAGTCGCTCGGAGTGCGGCACGCCCCACGCCGTCTCATCGGTCCAGTAGGTCTCCGTGCCGGCGACCTCGATCACGACCCCGTTCTCGGTGAACGAGTTGATGTGGATGCTGAGCAGGACATCGGCCCGGGCCAGGTTGACCAGGTCGATGTGGGCCGCGAGCTCGTCGCGGGTGCGGGTGGACTCCGACACCTCGGGCCCGAACCCGGCCTCCCCATCGCCGTTCACATCGCGGAACGGGTCGCCCTCGCATCCGAGCGGCGGATAGTCGTCCCCGGCCAGTGCGACGTCGGTGTCGCGGGTCATGACCACGGTCACGCCCTCCGCCTCGAGGTGCTCGCGAAGGGCCAGCGAGATGCCCAGGGTCAGCGTCTTCTCGGACCGCTCGACGGTGTTGTCGTACGGGTTGGGAACGCCCCAGTCCAGGCAGCCGCCGTGCCCCGGATCGATGGCCACCACGATCGCACGAGGATTGGGGGCAAAGATCCGGGAGCTCGAGCCGGGGGCCGGGATGACCTCACCCGGGCCGGCGCTGGCCGGCGCGGATGGGTTGATGCTGGTCGACGGCTGGGCCGAGACCGATGGGCTGGCCGAACCGACGCAGCCGGCAAGGACGAGGACGAGGATCAGGCCGATGGCCAGACCGGGACGGAGTGGACGGATCCGCCGCAGCTCGCGGCGCAGCCTCATCGGCCTTCGGAGGCGTCCACGCTCTTCGACAGCTGAACGAGGAACTCGGAGTTGTTCTTCGTCTTGCCCAGTCGCTGCATGAGCAGCTCGATCCCCTCGTTCGGGCCGAGCGCGCTCAGCATCCGGCGCATGGTCCAGATCATCTTCAGGGTGTTGTCGTCGAGGAGCAGCTCCTCGCGACGGGTGCCGGAGCGAAGCACGTCGAGGGCCGGGAAGATCCGCTTCTCGCTGAGCTTCCGGTCGAGGACGAGCTCCATGTTGCCCGTGCCCTTGAACTCCTCGTAGATGACGTCGTCCATTCGCGAACCGGTATCCACCAGGCACGTCGCAATGACGGTGAGGCTCCCCCCTCCCTCGATATTCCGCGCCGCGCCAAAGAAGCGCTTGGGCGGATACAGGGCCGCGGGATCCACGCCGCCGGACAGGGTCTTGCCCGATGCGGGGAGGGCCAGGTTGTACGCGCGCGCCAACCGGGTAATGGAGTCCAGCAGGATCACCACGTCACGGCCGGTCTCGACCTGGCGCTTGGCGATCTCGAGGGTCATCTCCGCCACGCGGGTGTGGTTCTCGGTCGGCTCGTCGAAGGTGGAGGCGAAGATCTCGCCTTTCACCGACCGCTGCATGTCGGTGACCTCCTCCGGTCGCTCGCCGATGAGGGCGACCATGAGGAGCGCGTCGGGGTGGTTCTCGGTGATCCCGTGGGCGATGTTCTTCAGGACGGTCGTCTTCCCCGCCTTGGCCGGGGACAGGATCAGCCCGCGCTGGCCTTTGCCGACCGGCGCGATCAGGTTGATGAGCCGCTGGGTGAGGTTCTTCTGGTCGATCTCGAGGTCGAACATCTCGTCGGGGAAGACCGGGACCAGCGAATCGAAGTTCGGACGGCGGCGTGCCAGCTCGGGATCGATCCCGTTCACGGTGTCGACCCGGGCCAGGCCCCAGTACCGTTCTTGGTCCTTCGGGGGTCGGCTCTGGCCGACGACCCGGTCGCCGGTGCGCAGGCCAAATCGGCGGACGATGCTGGACGACACGTAGATGTCATCCGGCGAGGGCATGACACCTTCGCGGCGAAGGAAGGCGAAGCCCTCGTCCACGATCTCGAGAACGCCGACCACCTCGCCGACGACCATCTCCTCCCGCTGGGACGTCTGCGCCAGGGGCACCGCGTCGAGCAGCTTCAGGACGAGGTCGGAGTGCTCGAGGCTGTCGCCCTCGATCCCGTAGTCGGTCGCGAGGTCACGCAGCTCCTCGATGGACTTCTCCTGGAGCTCGCCCAGGGTCAGGGCCGGCTCATCGAGCGCCTGCGGGTACGGACCGGCATAGACCGATGAATACCCGCCCGCGAGGTCGCGGCGGCGCTGGAAGTTGCCGCG
>DASYGU010000032.1:0-6710 GCA_035999355.1 Candidatus Limnocylindria bacterium
AAGCAATCGCGATGACCTCCGACCTCCTCCACGAAGCTGGGCTGGCCGAGCGTGCGGACCTGTGGGTCGGCGACGCGGCGGTGGAGTCGCTCGAGCCCCATGACGTGGTCGTCCTGGACAAGGTGATCTGCTGCTATCCCGATGCGGATGCGCTCATTGCCCGCTCCACGGCCGCGGCGGAACGGATCTATGCGTTTGCCGTCCCGGAGTCGCGTGGCTTCTGGGGTCTCGTGGCCCGTTCCCGGTGGTTCTTCTACGGAATCCTCGAGTGGATCCACGGCGACCGGCTGCCGCGCTACATCCACCGCCGGACCGACGTCGAGGCCAAGGTCATGGCCGCCGGCTTCCGGCCGCTCCATACCGGGCGGCGATTCGTCTGGTTCGTCGGGGTCTACGCCCGGAACTAGGGCTCGCCGCGCTCCAGCAGGCGGCGGAATCCCTCCTCGTCCAGCACCGGCACGCCCAGCGACTCGGCCTTGGCCAGCTTGGAGCCCGCCTTCTCACCCGCGACCAGGTAATCGGTCTTGGCGCTGACCGACCCGGCAGGATGACCGCCCGCGGCCCGGACGGCGGCTTCGGCGTCCTCGCGGCTGAACGTGGGCAGGGTGCCGGTCACGACCACGGTCTTGCCGGCCAGCGGACCATCCTCCGTGGCCGCCACCCCGGGCGCGGGCCGCTCGGCGGTGACGCCGGCCTCGACCAGGTGGCGAAGCATCTCCCCGGTGTGCTCGTCACGGAAGTAGAGGGCGATGCTCTCCGCCACGACCTTCCCAACCCCGAACACCGACGTCAGCTCCTCGGCCGAGGCATTCGTCAGCCGTTCCGCGACCCGCCCGGTCCAGTCCGCGTCCGATTCGCCCTCGGCCGGCGGCACGTCCCTCGCCAGCCAGCTGGCCAGGTCGATGGCCGTCTGCTCCCCGACATGACGGATACCGAGCCCGTTCACGATCCGATACAGCGGCCGCTGCCGCGCCCGCTGGATGGAGCCGAACAGGTTCTCCGCGCTCTTGAGCGCAAATCGGTCCAGCCCCTCGATCTGCTCCATCGTGAGCCGGTACAGGTCCGCGGGCTCGCTTACCAGCCCCTTATCCACGAGTTGGACGACGACCGCATACCCCGCGCCCTCGATGTCCATCCCGCCGCGGCCCGTGAAGTGGATCAGGCCGCCCAGCCGCTGGGCGGGGCAGAACGGGTTCGGGCAGCGGGCGATGACCTCACCTTCGTCGCGCACTACCTCCGTCCCGCACGCCGGGCACGTGGTGGGCATCTCCCACACCGTCTCCTTGCCGGTCCGGGCCTCGACCACCGGCCCCAGCACCTCCGGGATGACGTCGCCCGCGCGCTGGAGACGAACCGTGTCGCCCACCCGCAGGTCCTTGCGCCGGATCTCGTCGATGTTGTGCAGCGTCGCATTCCGCACCGTCGTGCCGCCCACGAACACCGGCGCGACGTGCGCGACCGGAGTCAGCGCCCCCTTCCGGCCGACGTACACCTCGATCGACTCGAGCCGGGTGGTGACCTGCTCGGCGGGGAACTTGTAGGCAACCGCCCAGCGCGGGGAGCGCGAGACGAAGCCCAGCGTCTCTTGCTGCGCCACCTCGTCCACCTTCACGACCACGCCATCGGTCTCGTACTCCAAGTCGTGGCGCTTGTCCTGCCACTCCTCCACGAAGGCCAGCACCTCGTCCACGCCGCGCGCCTGGCGAACGTGGGGATTCACCGCGAACCCGAGCTCGCGCAGGAGCGCGAGCGACGCCGACTGGCTCTCGAGTCCGGGCACGCCCACCAGCGAGTACATCCAGACCGATAGGCGACGGCTGGACGTCGCCTTGGGATCCTTCTGCCGGACCGATCCCGCGGCGGTATTCCGCGCGTTCGCGTACTTCGGCTTGCCCTCGGCCTCGAGCTGGGCGTTCAGCGCCTCGAATGCCGTTCGTGGCATGAACACCTCGCCCCGCACTTCGAGCGCCTCCCCCGGCGGGTCCGCGCGCAGGGTGAGCGGGATGGTCCGAACCGTTCGCAGGTTGGCGGTCACGTCCTCGCCGGTGAAGCCGTCTCCGCGGGTCGCGCCCCGCACAAAGGTTCGGCCCTCGTATCGCAGGCTCATGGCCAGCCCGTCGATCTTCAGCTCACACACGTAGGTCACGCCCGGATCGTCATCGGTCAGGCCCAGGCCCTTGCGCACCCGCGCGTCGAACTCGCGGAGCTCATCGGCGCCGAAGGCGTTGGACAGCGACAGCATCGGTACCGAGTGGCGGACCTCGGCGAAGCCGGCCGACGGGGCCGCGCCCACCCGCTGGGTCGGGGAATCGGGAGTCAGGAGCTCGGGGTGGGCGGCCTCCAGCTCGTCTAGCTCGCGGAGGAAGGCGTCGTACTGGGCGTCGTCGATGTTCGGCGCGTCGAGCACGTGATACCGATAGTTCGCGTCCTCCAGCGCCTCGCGCAGCTCCGCGGCGCGCTTCGCATCGGCCTTCCCGGCGGCCTTTCCGGCCTTCCCGGCGGTCTCAGTCATCCGCCGATGAGGGCTCACCCCCGGCGGCGAACCAGGCCCGTATGTCGTTCGTGTGCTCGCGGAAGTGGTCGACGCCGTCGTACTTGATGATCTCCTCCAGCGTGTCGCCGTCCGCGTCCCGCTCGCCCAGCCAATCGGGGTCGACGGTCAGGATCCGCTGCCGGAAGGCCTCGAAGGCGAGCTCTTCGCGGCTCTGGACGGTCGTCATGTCGGTCTCGGCCGCGACCCGGGCAACGACCTCGTTCCGCTCGTCCACGCTCGGGACCTCGGCCTCGAACTCGTCCAGCCGGCCCTGCTCGGCCAGGTGAATGGCCTCCGCCGCGTGACCGGCCCAGTAGCCCATGTGCGCGACCAGCTCGCGCGCCGACCACACGCCCACCAGCCCGGGCGTGGTCAGGAGGGCCGGGTCCATGTCCGCGAGTGCCTGCCGGAAGGCATCCCGCGCTTCCACCAGGTCGGTCGCCAGGGCCTGTACCTGGGGGTCGACATTTGTCATCGCCGCCGATGGTAGCGCGGGGCTGCCCTAGAGGGCCGACGCCGACTCGTCGCCGAAGCTGATGCCGAGGGCGCGGGCCGACAGCACCAGCTCCCCGTCGACCGGGACCGTGCGAATCCGGCCGACGCCCTGGGACAGCGGCACGGGCAGGATTGCCCCTCCCCGGAGTGCGATCATCGTCCCGGTCTGCCCATTGGCCACCGCCTCGACCGCGGCCACGCCGTAGCGAGCGCAGAGTTGGCGGTCCCACGCGTTCGGAGCCCCACCTCGCTGGAGATGGCCGAGGGTCAGGGCCCGCGCTTCCCGCCCCGTCCGCTTCTGGACCTCGGCCGCCACCCGGGGACCGATCCCGCCCAGCCGACGTTCGCCGGGCGGCCCGCCACTCCCGGATCGCGTCACGTATCGACCGCCGATGGCCCGCGCGCCCTCCGCCACCACGATCAGGGTGTGGCTCATCCCTGCCTGCCATCGCCCCTGGATGAACGCCCCGATCACGTCCCAGTCGAACCGAATCTCGGGAATGAGGATCATGTTCGCACCGCCCGCGACCCCGGCATGGGTTGCGATCCAGCCCGCATGCCGACCCATGACCTCGAGCACCATCACCCGGCGATGGCTCTCCGCGGTGCTGGCCAGGCGGTCCAGCGCATCGACCGCCACCGCGACGGCCGACTGGAAGCCGAACGTGCTGTCGGTCCCCGGCAGATCGTTGTCGATCGTCTTTGGCACGCCCACCACCGGCACGCCGGCCACAGACAGCGCCTGTGCGATCCGCAGCGAACCATCACCGCCGATGCAGACGAGAGCCTCGAGGCCCATCTGGTTCGTCGCGCGTGCCGCCTCCGCGACGATGGCCGGCGCGATCGTGGGCGGACCCCCGGTGCGCCGATGGTCGGTGAACCGGCCTCGGCTGGACGTGCCGAGGATGGTGCCCCCACGGAAGAGGAGGGCATCGGTGTCGCGGATGGTGAGCGGCCGGTGCGCCGATGGCGGCAGGAGCCCTTCGAACCCGCCGAGGATGCCAACCGTCTCCCAGCCGCGTCCGTCCGCGGCCATGACCACGGCCCGGATGACCGTGTTCAGGCCGGGCGCGTCACCGCCGCCGGTGACGATCCCGATCCGTGGCGCTCGGCGGCTCGTCACGGCCTAGGCCATCCGCTCGAGGCCGGCATAGGAGCCGACCAGACGACGGACCCCCTGCCCGGCGAAGGCAACCGTGACCTCCTCGTCGCCGCTCACCCACTGCGAGCTGACCACGATTCCATCGCCAAAGCGACGATGGCGGACCTTGTCGCCGGCGTGCCAGGTCAGCGTCGCGTAGGTGGCATCGACCGCCTCCGTCGACCCGTCAGCATGGTCGCCGACCCGGCCGAACGTGCCGCTGCCGAGATCCACGTCCGGCAGGGCAGAGCGCTCCGGGATGACGAGGTCGGGCAGGCGCTCCGGGCGAAGAGGCTCGAGCCCGGGACGGGCCCGGCCCCAAACCGTGGTGGATTCGCTCGCCTCGTCATCAAGCCCACCACCGCGCCATTCCGGCGCCCCGGTCCACGTGGCCCCGGTTCCACCGCGCTCCCGCCGAGCGCGGGTTGGCGCCCCGGACTCCTCGCGCACCCAGCCCTGGCTGATCGGCCCCCGCCGTCCGCTGCCCACTTCGAGCAGGTCCTCGGGCAGATCGGCCAGGAAGCGAGAAGGCTCGACCTCGACTCCGCCACTCCCCCACGCGGACCGATGTCGAGCGTGGACGAGGTACAGGCGGTCCTTGGCGCGGGTCATGCCCACGTACGTGAGCCGTCGCTCCTCCTCGAGCTCCCGCTCGTCGTCGAGGGCGCGGGCATAGGGCAGCAGGCCCTCCTCCATCCCGACCATGAACACGACCGGGAACTCCAGACCCTTCGCCGCGTGGAGCGTGATCAGCGTCACCCGCTCGGGCCGCTCCTCCAGCGTGTCCTGGTCCGACACGAGCGCGACTTCCTCCAGGAAGCGGGCCAGTCCCTCGGGCGGCTCCAGCTCGTCGAACTCGGCTGCGTGGTTCCGGAGCTCGACCAGGTTCGCCCACCGATCGGTCCCCTCCTCGGTCCCGTCGTCCAGCACCGCCCGCAGGCCGCTTCGCTCGAGGCATTCCTCGAGCACGGCCGAGGTGGGCTCGGCGGCCGCCAGCGCGGCCAGGCCGCGCATGAGCTCGGCAAAGCCGGCGATCGCGGTTCGGGCCCGCGTCGCGAGGTTGGCGTTGCTCTCCGCGGCCTCGACCGCGGCCCACATCGTGGCCCCGCGGTGATCGGCCCAGGCGCGGAGCTCGCTCACGGTCTTGTCGCCGATTCCCCGGGCCGGGACGTTGATCACCCGCTCCAGTGCCACCCTGTCACCCAGGTTCCGCGCCAGCCGGGCGTAGCCCAGTGCGTCCTTCACCTCGCGCCGCTCGTAGAACCGGACGCCGCCCACCAGCTGGTAAGGGATCCCGAACCTCATGAATGCCTCTTCCAGGACCCGGGACTGGGCGTTTACCCGGTATGCGACCGCGATGTCCCCGAACTTCATCGGTCCTGCCGCACCGTCAACCCCCGACTCCCCCGCCGCCGGTTCGTCATCGGCCCGGGTGGTGAGCAGCGACGACCATCCCCGCCGACGGTCCGCGGACGAGGCCAGGCGCTCCACCTGGCGGGCCACAAACTCGGCCTCCTCGTACTCGTTGTACGCATCGAAGACCTGGATCGCGCTGCCCGAACCCCGATCGGTCCATAGCCGCTTGTCCTTCCGGCCCTCCACCCGCGACACGACCGCGTGCGCCGCATCCAGGATCGTCTGGGTCGATCGGTAGTTCTGCTCGAGCTTGACGACCTTGGCCTTTGGCCAGTCCCGCTCGAAGTCGAGGATGTTGCGCAGGTCCGCGCCGCGCCAGGAGTAGATGCTCTGGTCGTCGTCACCGACCACGGCCAGATTGCGGTGGACCGCGGCCAGCAGGGCGCAGAGCCGGTACTGGGTCCGGTTCGTGTCCTGGTACTCGTCGACGAGGATGTACTGCCAGCGCCGCTGGTAGCGGGCCAGGACGTCGGGATGCTGCTCGAACAGGAATACGACCCGGAGCAGGAGGTCGTCGAAGTCCGCGGCGTCGCTCTCGGCCAGGTCCCGCTGGTAGGCCTCGTACACGCGGGCCGCCTGCTCCTCCCAGAAGTTGTCGGCCTGGCGGGCGGCGGTGGCCGGATCGGCCAGCTCGTCCTTGCGCTGACCGATGAACGACAGGAGCGCCGGCGGCGCGAACCGCTTGTCGTCGAGGTCCAGCTGACGGAGGACGTTCTTGATGACCGCGAGCTGATCGGCGCGATCGTAGATCGTGAAGCCGGAGGTCAGGCCGATCCGATCGCCCTCCCGACGGAGGATCCGGGCGCAGATCGAATGGAACGTGCCTATCGTCGCCTCGCGGGTGGCCTCAGGACCGATGAGCCCCGCAATCCGGTCGCGCATCTCCCCCGCCGCCTTGTTCGTGAATGTGACCGCCACGATCCGATACGGGGGCACGCCGGAGGCCACCAGGTGCGCGACTCGGTGGGCGAGGACCCGGGTCTTCCCGCTCCCCGCGCCGGCCAGAATCAGGAGGGGGCCGTCGGTGTGCTCCACCGCTTCCCGCTGGGGCGGGTTGAGCGGCGCGACGATCGCCCGAGTGGTGGGCAATGCGCGCTCGGCGGTGGAGTCGGGGGGCATCGCGGC
>DASYGU010000071.1:0-6554 GCA_035999355.1 Candidatus Limnocylindria bacterium
CTCCTCGGACTCCTCCGACTCTTCGTCGTCATCGTACCGGAGGGCACTGCCCTTCATGTACGGTCGGACGTCACTGCTCCGGCCGGCGGCCGCTCCCGGGAACGAAACCCGCCCGAAGTTAGCCGGATCGGCGAACGTCTCGCGGATGATCAGCCGTAGATCCTCGTCCTTGACATGCGTCAGCGCCGCTTCATACCGATTGCCATTGGCCATCAGGTCCAGCAGCCGGTTGGCCACCCGCGGTTCCACCTGCCCGACCTTGATGCCGCGCACGCGAGCTTCCAGCTCGCCGTCCGTGGCCTTGAGCTCGATCGCGTCACCGGCGGACAGCGGGGCGAGCTGCTTGGCCGGCGCGAGGTTGATCAGGCGAGCGCTGCCGGTCTTGCCCATCTCCTCGATGAACAGCGCGGCCGGGGCGCGGGTCGCATGCCGGTCGCCGCGCGGGGCGTCCTCGGCGGTGAGCAGGGCCTCGAGCCGCTCGATGTTCCGCTCCGCAATGCGGTTCAGCTTGTCGCGTTCGAGCGCGGCCTGGTAGGCCTCCAGCGCCTCGGCATGGCGATCCAGCTCGGACAGGGCCTTGCCCAGCCGGTTGTAGGCATCCACGTCGCCGCCGAGCTCGAGCAGCTGGCGGTTCGTCTCGGCCGCGGCCTCCCATTCGCCGCGGGCAGCCTGAGCCACGGCCACCTCGGCCAGCTGGCGGCGCTCGCGGATATTGGCGTCAGGATCCCCGGCGGTCATGGGCGCGCGTCTCTCCCCACGGCGAAGTCGATCGGCGATAAGTCATGGGCGGACGGTGCCGCGTGCAGCAGGCGGAACCGTCGGCGGGCGACAGTTTGTAACACCGAGCCCGCGGAGTGTCAACGAATTCGGGATCAGGCCCCGCTGAGGAACAGGGCCACGATCAGGCCAATGGCCGCCAGGGAGCCGTATTCGAGCACGACCGCGCGGGTCGAGACCCCTGATTCGAGCGCGTCCGCGGCGCCGCTCCACGAGTGGAAGGTGAGGGCCACCAGGGCCGGGCCGACCGGCTGCGGGAGGTCCAGGAGCAGAAGCGCGGTCGCCACCTGGAGGACGACGAGCAGGTGGAGGGCGGCGTGGCCGACGGCGGGCACGCCGAGCGCGCCGCGTGCCTCGGCCGCGCGCAGACAGGGCACGGCGATCAGGGCCCCGAACAGGACCATCCCGAGCAACCACAGCTCGGGAGGGATGACCCCGCTCATGCCCGCCGTGGCGGAGAAGACGGTGATGACCAGGGTCAGGTCCAGCGAGAGCCGGTAGACCGGCATGGCCGGGCCGTGGCGCTCGATGTACAGGACCCAGAACAGGAATCCCCAGGCCAGCGGAGCGGCGAGCGGACCGATGCCGGGCGGCAGCAGCCGCCCGGCGAGCGTGACTGACACCGCCGCGACCGCGAAGATCGCGTACCGGGCGTAGCCGGTGGTCGAGCTGGCCGCGCCCAGCAGGGCGGCGGTGCCGAGGCCGGCCAGCGCCAGCTCGAGGGCGAGCACGGCCGCCAGGGCGACCGGGTCGACGGCCCACCCAGCGGCGACCAGGGCGGCCATCAGGAGCGGCAGGACCAGCGGCCCATACCGCTTCACGGCGCGCGAGCCGACCACCCGCCAGGTGCGGAACAGGCGCCGGCCGTCGGCGACGGCGCTCATCGGTTCCAACCCTCGATGCCCGACGTGTTGGCGAGCTGGTCCGGCTCCAGCCAGGCGCGACGGGCAACCCCGACCGCGTAGTCGAGATAGACGAGCTCTTCGGTCCGATGCGCGTCGCTGGCCAGGGTGAGCTGGACGCCGGCCTTCGCCGCGTCTCGGGCCAGCCGCTCGTCGAGATCGAGCCGCGGGCTGCCGTTGATCTCGAGCCGGGTCCCGGTCCGAGCGGCCGCCTCGAAGACCTGGGGCCAGTCGTAGGACACCGGGTCGCGGCGGTTCACGATCCGGCCAGTCGGGTGGGCAATGATGTCAACGTGGGGGTTCTCGATGGCCGCCAGCGCGCGGCGGGTCAGCTGCTCGGTGGGCTGGCTGCGACCGGTATGGATGCTCGCCACCACCACATCGAACGCGGCCAGCAGCTCGTCGGGATAGTCGAGCGAGCCGTCGGAGCGAATCTCCATCTCGGTCCCGTGCAGGATCCGGAACGGAGCGAGCTCACCGTTCAGGCGGTCCAGCTCGTGCTTCTGCTCGATGATCCGCTCCGGGGAGAGGCCGCGCGTGACCCCCAGCGACGGGGAGTGGTCGGTGAGGACCATGTACTCCAGGCCACGGCCCTGGGCGGCGCGGGCCATCGTCTCGATCGTGTCCACCCCGTCGGTCCAGTCCGAGTGAGTGTGGGTATCGCCGCGGACGTCGTCGCGCTCCACCAGCCGGGGCAGGCGCCCGTCGACCGCGGCCGCGATCTCGCCCTCCCCCTCGCGCAGCTCGGGGGCGATCCACGGCAGGTCGAGCCGGGCGTAGACCTCCGCCTCGTCGGCGGCGAGGAGCAGCGCTCCGTCATCGACGACCTTGAACCCCTTTTCGCTGAGCGACAGCCCACGGTCCAGGGCGCGCTCGCGGAGGGCGACGTTGTGCTCCTTGCTGCCGGTGAAGTGGACGAGGTGGGTGCCCCACGCGTCGGGCGTGCACAGCATGAGATCGACCCGTCGGTCGCCCTCGGCGGCCAGGGTCACGCTGGCCTTGTCCGTGCCCGACGCGATGACCCGGTTGACGGTGGGGAGCCGCCCGAACGCGGCGATCAGGGCAGCGGGATCGTCCGAGGAGGCGAGGAGGTCCAGGTCACCGATCGTGGCCCGGCGTCGCCGCAGCGAGCCGGCGGCCTCGATCTGCACAATACTGGCCACCTTGCGCAGGCCCTCGATCAGCTCCCCCGCCAACCGATCGGCCTCGTGAAGGAGCAGCCGCTGGTCGGCCTGCTGCTCGAGGCGGGCAATGCCCTCGAGGATGTTCTGCTCGGTCCGAGCCGACATCCCGCTCACGGTTCGGACACGGCCGGCCTCGGCGGCCGCCTGGAGGTCCTCGATGGAGCCGATCCCCAGCTCGAGGTGAAGCTGGCGCGCGGTCTTGGGCCCCACGCCGCCAATGCGCAGGACGTCGACCAGGCCCGGCGGGATCTGCTCGCGGAGCCGTTCGTGATACTCGAGATGGCCGGTGGTCGCGAGCTCGGTCAGCCGCGCCCCGATGGCCGCTCCGACGCCGGCGATCTTCGGCATGCGGCCGGAGGCGACGAGCGGGGTGAGGTCGGCGGGGTAGCGCTCGATGGCGTCGGCCGCTCGCCGGTAGGCGACCGCCTTGTACGGCACCTCGCCCATGAGCTCGAGCATGTCACCGATCTCGCGAAAGGTGGCCGCCAGCTCGGCGTTGGAGAGCCCGCCGGCGTCTGACCGGCGGACGGAACGGGGGCGAGGCATGGCGGCCATTCTAAGGAGCGCGCCGATTCGTTCCCGGAAACAGCAACGCCGGGCCCGTCGGCCCGGCGTTGAATGGTTGGTGGTTGTCTTATCGCGTCCGGCGCAGCACGTGCGGCAGGCTCATCCCAAAGATGCGACCCCGGCGACGCCGCGGGACTTCGGTCGTGTACCGCTCCCGGTGCGCCTCCTCAAGCAGCTCGCGCTGACGAATGGATGCGATCAAGGCCATGTAGGTCAGACCGCGACTCATTCGATACCTCCTGTTTCCTCTGCAGTTGGGACGCCGGCGTTCCCGGTGTACCAGCAGTAACTGTTCACAATGCCCTTATCGGTTACGATTCTAGGGGTAGACAAATAACTTGTCAACTGGCCTATAATGGTTACTCCGATGACCCAGATCCGAGACCTCATGCCCGAGCCTCCCTCGGGCGACCTGTGGGTCGACTTCGTGAACACCCTCGTCTACACCCATGACGAGCCCGCCGATCGGGTGGCCAGCGCCGAAACGCTGGTGGGCTGGCTGCGCCAGCAGAGGCTGCTGTCCGAGCGGGCCGCCGGCGCCGAGCGGGCCGCGCTCCGCGACGAGCCGGACGAGGCGCAGCGTCGCCTCGAGCGATTCCGGGCCCTGCGCGATCTCATCCGGAACATGGCCACCGAGATGGCCACCGGCGGACGTCCGAGCCGCCCAAACGTGCGCGAGCTGAACCACGTCCTCCGTGACGGCCTCCACTATCACCAGCTCGAGATGGACGACGATGGGTCGGAGTATGGGCTCGCCCGGGTCGGAGATCGGCTGGATCAGGCGAGGGCCACCATCGCCGGGACCCTGGCGGAATTCGTCGCGACCGGCCCGGTCGACCGCCTCCGGATCTGCGCGAACGCCGGTTGCCGCGAGATCTTCATCGACCGATCACGAACCGGGCGGCGCCGGTGGTGCGACATGCGGACCTGTGGCAACCAGGCCAAGGCCGCGCGACACCGTGCGCGACTGCGGGTAATCGGTACTCCCGAGCCCCTTCCCGCGGCGACGGTCGGGCACTAGAATCGGGGCAGTTCCCCGTATTTCGAGGACCCATCGACCCAGTGGACGCTGGTTGTAGTACCCGACATTCCGCGTGCCGGCGGCCGGCCGGTGCCGAGGTGAGCGCCTAGCGTTCCTCCTCGCCTCCCCGGCGACCGACGGCCACCCGGCGCGCGCTCCACACGACGTCTGCGCGACGAGGTGGTCGTTCCATGTCCGCCTCGCCCGCGCCGAGAGGAGGTGATCCGATGAGCTCAGTCGAGACCCGCGAGCTGCTGGCCGAGGTGCAGGCGCTCATCCGCGAGCGCGAGGAAGAGGGCGTGCGCGGCCTCGCCGAGCGCATCGGTCCGCCGGAGTGGGCTGACCTCGTCCCCCAGCTCGAGCCCCGGGAAGTGGCCGTCCTCATGCAGTGGCTGCCCGACGAGGAGGTGGTCGGCCTCCTCGAGGAGCTGCCCCCGGTCGAGGCGGCACGGATCATTCGCACCCTGGCGCAGCCGGAGGCGGCCGAGCTGCTCGAAGAGATGGATCCCGACGACGCGGCGGACGTTATCGAGGAGCTTCCCGATACGACGGCCGACGAGATCCTGATCCGGATGAGCCCCGACGACGCGGCTGAGATCCGCCGACTGGCGGCCTACGAGCCGGACACCGCCGGCGGGCTCATGACCCCTGACTTCGTGGCCGTCCCCGCGGACGCGACGGCCGAGCAGGCGATCGCCGCCATTCGCCAGCTGGCGGACGACGCGGAGACCGCCAACTACGTCTACGTCCTCGATCCCGATCGGCGGCTGCTGGGCGTCCTGTCGTCGTACCGGCTCCTGCTCAGCCCACCGGAGACGCCCGTGACCGAGCTGATGGCGCCGGACACCGTGCGCGTCCAGGTCGGCGCCGACCAAGAGGCCGCGGCCCGACTGCTCACGGACCGAAACCT
Organism: Candidatus Limnocylindria bacterium; assembly: GCA_035999355.1. Lineage (GTDB taxonomy): Bacteria > Chloroflexota > Limnocylindria > QHBO01 > QHBO01 > DASTEQ01. The sequence continues at coordinate 5,362 of DASYGU010000071.1, forward strand.
CCTGGCGATCCCGGTGGTGGACGACGCGGACCGCCTGCTCGGGATCATCACCGAGGACGACGTGGCCGATGTCATCCAGGCCGAGGCAACCGAGGACATCGAGCGCCTCGGTGGTTCGCAGCCGTTGAACCTGCCCTATCGCCTCGCGAGCGTGCCGCTCCTGGTCCGGAAGCGCGTCTTCTGGCTGCTCCTCCTGTTCGTGGCCGCCGGCTACACCGGGACCGTGCTCCAGAACTTCCAGTCCGAGCTGACCGAGGTCGTCGCCCTCTCGTTCTTCATCCCGCTCCTGATCGGGACCGGCGGCAACATCGGTTCGCAGACGGTCACCCTGATCGTGCGCTCGATGGCCCTCAACGAAGTGGCCATGAAGGACATCTGGTGGATCGTGTTCAAGGAGATGCGGGTCGCCTTCGTCCTTGGCGCGGTGATGGCCGTGGCCGCGTTCGTGCGGGCCTACCTCCTCGACGTGTCGCCCGACATCGGGATCGTGGTCGCGCTGACGGTGGTGGCCATCTGCATCTGGGCGGCCACCGTGGCCGCCGCCCTGCCGCTCGTCCTCCGCCGGCTGCGCGTGGACCCCGCGGTCGTGTCCGCGCCGCTGATCACCACGATCGTGGATGGCACCGGGCTGATCATCTATTTCGAGATCGCCCGGCTGGTGCTGGGCCTCTGACCGTCGGCTAGACGCCGATGGGGTGCCAGACGGTCTTGATCTCGACGAACTCGCCGATGACGTACGGCGACTGGGCTGTGGCCGACAGCCAGTCATAGCGGTCCAGGCCGCCGGTCGGTGGCCGCGAGAAGCGCTTCACGTTGTCGGTGGCCGCTTCCTCGACCGCCGGCACGTCCGCGGGTGACAGGCCGAAGCCGTCCAGCGCGTTGACGTCCATGTGCGCGGCGAGGTGCGGGACGAGCTCCCGTCGGAGGCCGGTGATGACGTTCACGACCCCGCCCGGCACGTCGGACGTGGCAATGACCTCGGCGAGAGTGATGGCCGGCAGTGGGCGGGATTCGCTGGACAGCAAGACCGCCGCGTTCCCCGACACGATGACCGGCGCCAGGCGGCTCACGAGCCCGAGCAGCGAGGAGTCCTCGGCGGCGATGACCCCCACCACACCCGTGGGCTCGGGGATCGAGAAGTTGAAGTAGGGGCCGGCCACCGGGTTCACGTTGCCCAGGATCTGGGTGAACTT
>DASYGU010000112.1:0-5005 GCA_035999355.1 Candidatus Limnocylindria bacterium
GCGTAGGTCACGGCGGGGTCGGGCGCGAAGTCGAAGCTCGTCCCGCACGCGCTGCACAGCAGCTCGTCCGAGTTGTAGTCGACCTCGAACGCGACCTCGTCGGCGCACCAGGGGCAGATCAAGTGAACAGTCATGGCCGCATCGTGAGCGTGGCTTGTGACATCTAGCGCGTCGCAATTCACGAGACTCACGGATTCCCCGATGACTTGCGCATTTGCGCAACTACCGATATCATGAACGGTGTCATGGCCATTGCCACTCCCCCTGCTGAGGCACAGCGCGACCGTTCGGCCGCTGTCGCCCGGGCCCTCTCGGACCCGAAGCGGCTCTGTGTCCTCGAGAATCTCGCCGACGGCGGCGAGCGATCCGTCGGTGACCTGTCCCGCAACGTCGGCTGCCAGGTCCCGAACATGAGCCAACACCTGGCCGTCCTGCGGTCCGCCGGCATCGTCGCCAGCCGCCGCCAGGGCAGCACCGTCCTGTATCGCATCGCCGATCCCTCCGTCCTGGAGCTGGTCGGCGCGCTGCAGCGGGTCGCCCGCTGACCCGCATTCCGAGTTCACGAAAGGAACCCACATCCCCATGTCGTCCAACGTCCCCGAGGTCACCGACGCCACGTTCGAGCAGCTCGTGACCCAGGCCGAAAAGCCGGTCATCGTCGATTTCTGGGCTGCCTGGTGCGGCCCGTGTCGTCTGGTCGCCCCGGAGATCGACAAGCTGGCGGAGAAGTACGCCGGCCAGGTCGACGTCTACAAGCTCGATGTCGATGCCAATCCGCATACCGCGGCCCATTTCGGGATCATGAGCATCCCGACCGTCGCCTACTTCCAGAAGGATCAGCCCCCGCGCGCCGCGGTCGGATTCCGACCGATGGCCGCCCTGGAGACCGCGTTCGGCCTCGACACCCTCGCCGCCTCTGCCTGACCCCGCCGAGCACCCGTTCGCGCCCCGCCTCGGGGCGCGCTACGGTGTAGCCGTGTTCCGCCGGTTGCGGCCGGTCGCGCTCGTAGCCCTGGCGCTTGCCGTGGTGGGATTGGTCCTGCCCTCGGCCGCTCCGGTAGCCCTCGCCGGCGGCGGACTGGTCACGGTCATGGATGCCACCTATGACGTCATGCCTGAAGAGGCCCGCGTCCACGTCACGGTCGACGCCGAGTCGACCTCGTTCGAGCGCGACGCGCCCGAGGGTCCGGTCTACTACGCCGGCCTGAGCATGTCGATCCCGGCCGGCTCGAGCAACATCGCAGCCACCGCCGCCGGCGAGCCGCTCCCCGTGACCATCACGCCCGGCACCGACGAGACACGCCTCGACATCGGCTTCTCCGAGCAGGTCCTCCTCGGTGACAGCTACGCCTACCAGCTCATGTTCGACATGGTCGACCTCGGCGGAGCGTCGAATCGCGACTTCCGGATCGGCCACAGCGTAGTGGCCTTCCCGGTGTGGGCCTTTGGCAGCCCCGACGCCGATGGCAGCAGCGTCGCCGTTCTCCTGCCTCCCACCTTCACGCCGGCGGTCTACGGTGGGCCACTGGTCGAGACCACCGCTGACGATGGATCGATTCACCTGACCGCTGACACGTCGAACCTCCCGAGCTGGTTCGCGTACGTCACCGCCGAGCGACCCGGCATCTTCACCGCCACTCCGTTCTCGGTTGCGCTGGGCCCGGACGACGCGACCGGCCAGGTCCACGCCTGGGACGACGACCCCGAGTGGGGCGCCCGGACCGTCGACCTCATGCTCCAGGGCCTTCCCGCGCTGTACCAGCTCATCGGGCTCGACTGGCCGGTGGTCGGCGACCTTCGGGTCGAGGAGTCGGCAAACCGCTTGGGCGACTACGCGGGGATCTACAACCGGCTGACCGAGAAGATCAACGTCCGCTACGACGCCGATGCCACGGTCACCCTGCATGAAGCTGCCCATGTCTGGTTCAACAACGACCTGTTCCGCGACCGCTGGATCGGCGAGGCCTGGGCCGAGTTCTACGCGGTCCAGTCGGCGGACGTGATCGGCGTCGGTGGAGAGACCTTCGAACTCACCGATGACCTGCTCGCGGCACAAATCCCGCTCAACGACTGGGAGGGCATCGGGGCCGAGAACCGGGACGTGGAAGCGTTCGCCTACGCCGCGTCGTTCCACCTGGCGGAGCTGATCTTCGAGCGGACCGACATCGACGGCCTGCGGGCTGTCTGGCGGGCCGCCGAGGACGGGGAGATGGCGTACCAGCCGATCCACGGGACCGCCGCCCCGGAGCAAGGCGTGGCGTTCAGCTCGGAAGACTGGCAGCGATTGCTGGACCTGCTCGAGGAGCGCACGGCCGCCACCTACGACGACCTGTGGACCACCTGGGTCGTGGATCCAACGGAGAACATCATGGTCGGCGAACGGGCCGAGGCCCGCGAGCTGTACCAGTCAGTCGTCGCCGCCGCAGGCACGTGGGAGCTGCCGAGCACGATCCGGCTCAACATGGGCAGCTGGCAGTTCGACGCGGCGAGCGCCCAGCTGGACACGGCCGATCGCGTGCTGGACCTGGCCGCCAACCTCGACCTCCTGGCCGACGACCTCGGCCTCGAGCCGCCCGATCAGCTCAGGGCCGCGTTCGAGGGGTCCGCGGGGCTGGAGGCGGCCCTGACCGAGGCCAACAAGGAGCTGTTCGCGCTCGAGCTCATCGCCGACGCGACCCACGGCCTCGCGGCCGAGCAGGATCCGATCGAGCAGATCGGGCTCCTGTTCTCCGAGCCGACGGTCGCGCTCGACGCAGCGGAAACCGCCTGGGAAGCGGGTGACCACGGAGAGGCGACCGATCAGGCCGAAGCCGTGCTCACCACCCTGGCCGAAGCCGACGACCGTGGACGCGAGCGGGTGGCCGTCGGTGGCGGGATCCTGCTCGTGACCCTGGGTGGCACCGCGCTCCTGGTTCGCCGCCGCCGCCGCGACCGAAATGATGACGGAGCCGCTATCGAGACCCCATCGGACGGCCCGACTGACTTCCCGACGGACGAGCCCGCCGACTGAGGAAGTCGTGCTCTAGGCGGCCGACTCGTCGGACTGCATGATCCCGAACGGCGTGCCCTCGGTATCGGTCGCGTAGGCGAGCCAGCCGACGCCGGGCACCGCTGCCTTGGGTCGGGTGATCGTTCCGCCCGCGGCCTCCACCGCCGCGACCGCCGCGTCGAGATCCGGCACGCTGATCGTGTTCGTCGTTTGGTCGTCCGGGCCCTGGCGACGGCCGATCCCGCCGTCGATCCCCGTCTCGGTCGCCTCGCCGGTGGTGACCAGCCAGTAGTCGGTGGGGCCGCCCCACTTCTCGACCTTCCAGCCGAAGGCATCGGCGTAGAACTTCGCGCAGCGGTCCGGATCGTCGGCCGGAAGCTCGAAATGGACGACTCGGGAAGACACGGCCACCTCCGGGGTTTCGTGATTGTCGGGACAATTGTCCTACCTCACCCTCCCGTAGACTCGTTCATCTTCGTGAACCGCTCGATTCGCGCCGTCCTCGTTGGCAACTTCACGCTGCGCTTTTCGACCGGGCTGACCGGCACGCTCCTCCTGCTCTACCTCGCCGATCTGCCCGACTACGGCGGGGTGGTCGTATCGGCGACGACGGCCGGCCTCATGGGCGCGCTGTACTTCGTGGCCGAGCTGATCCTCTCCCCGTTTTTTGGGGTGCTGGCCGACCGGTTCGGCACGCACCGACTCATGCAGCCCGGCCCGATCATGGGCGCCGTCGCCGTGATCGTGACCGCCCTCACCGCGATCGCGGGCACGGCGATCACCGCGAACGTGCCGGTCCTCGCCGGGACACGCTTCCTCGAGGGCGCGGCGGCAGCGGCCAGCGTCCCGGCAGCCCTGGGCTACATCGCCATCGCCACGTCGCGCGACCAGGCTCTCCGGGGGAGGGTCATCGGCCGTTTCGAGGTGGCCACCCTGGGCGGGGTGGGCATTGGCTCGGTCGTCGCGGGGTTCCTGTATTCCGCCCTGGGCCCCACCGCCTTCTACGTCAACGCGGCGATCTACGGCATCACCTTCCTCGTCCTGCGCTACGGGGTGGATGACCTGCCCGAGCACATCCCTCCCGCGCCGGGTGAGGAAACCGTCCCCGCCTCCCTGTTCCACCTCGGACGCTACCGGGACGTGCTCCGCAGCCGCCCGATCTGGTTCCTGGCGCCGACCTGGATCGCGCTCAACGCCCTGCTTGGCTCGTGGGGTACCCAGGCAATCTTCCAGCTCGTCCAGGAACCGTCGCCCGAGTTCTCCGACCAGCTCCTGATGCAGGGCATCGAGCCGTGGCAGGCCGGCCTGGTGCTGGGCGTGGGGCTGCTGGTGCTGTTCTCCGGCCTGCTGTACTGGGGCACCCGCTTCACCCGCCTGCGGCGGACGACGATCATCGGCCTGGGATTGGGCGGCGGCCTCCTGTTCGTGGGAGCGCTGCTGGCCCTCAACCACTCGACCGGGCAGGCCGCGTGGTTCATCGTCGCGACCCTGGTGGCCGCCGGCATCGGCGTGTTCGTCCTGGCCGGGGCGACGCCGGCGGCGGTCGGCTTCCTGTCCGACATCAGCGAGACCTACCCCGGTCGACGGGGCGTGATCATGGGCCTGTACTCGGTCTTCCTGGCCCTGGGCCAGATCATCGGCGCCGTCGTGGCCGGCGTGGCCGCCGAGTGGCGCGGGATCGACGGCCTGCTGGTGGCCAGCGCCGGGCTGCTGATCGTGGCCCTCATCCCGCTCGGCCAGCTGCGGGCCCAGGAGCATCACATGCCGGGCTCCGAGCTGGCGCCAGCCGCGTAGTGGGCACCGGCTGGCTGGCGCGCCTCGGTATCCTAGGCGGCCAATGCGCCTGAGCCGCCTTTTCTTCACGACCCTCCGCGACGACCCGACCGATGCCGAGATGGTGTCGCACAAGCTCCTCGTGCGCGCGGGCTACGTCCGGCAGCTCGGATCCGGCATCTACTCCCTCCTCCCTCTGGGCTTCGCCGTCAGCCAACGCGTGGAGCAGGTCATCCGCGAGGA
>DASYGU010000113.1:0-5625 GCA_035999355.1 Candidatus Limnocylindria bacterium
GAGGTGTTCGCATGAGCGCGCGCACGATCCACGACGTCCTCCTCCGCCCGGTGGTCAGCGAGAAGTCGGTGATGCAGATCGAGCGGAACAACTACACCTTCGCCGTCCGTCCCGACGCGAACAAGTTCCAGATCAAGGCCGCGGTCGAGGCCGAGTTCAAGGTCACCGTGCTCGGCGTTCGGGTCCTGACCGTGCGCCCCAAGCAGAAGAGCCGCGGGCGACGGACGAAGGGCATGGTCAGCGGCTGGCGCAAGGCGATCGTGACCATCGCCGACGGCGACAAGATCGAACTGTTCGAGGCGATCTGACATGCCCCTGCGCAGCTATCGGCCCAACACCCCGTCCCAGCGGCACATGACCCGGTCGACCTTCGAGGAGATCACGACCGACCAGCCGCACAAGCCGCTGACCTCGAACCTCAATTCGAAGGCCGGTCGGAACTCCCAGGGCAAGCTGACCGTCCGCCACCAGGGCGGCGGCCACAAGCGCCTGTACCGGATCATCGACTGGAAGCGCGACAAGGCCGGCGTGCCGGCGCGGATCGCGACCATCGAGTACGACCCCAACCGCTCGGCCCGGATCGCGCTCCTCCACTACGCCGACGGCGCGAAGCGGTACATGCTCCTGCCCCACGGGCTGAGCGTGGGCGACACGGTCGCCTCGGGCCCGGAGGTCGAAGCCCGGGTCGGGAATGCGCTCCCGCTGGCGCGGATCCCGCTCGGGACCCAGATCCACAACATCGAGCTGGTCGCCGGTCGCGGCGGTCAGATCGTACGCAGCGCCGGCACCGCCGCCCAGCTCCTGGCCAAGGAGGGCGAGATGGCGACCATCCGCCTCCCGTCCGGCGAAGTGCGCCGTGTGCGCGCCGTGTGCATGGCGACCATCGGCCAGGTGAGCAACCTCGACCATGAGAACCAGAAGATCGGCAAGGCCGGCCGCAACCGGCACCTCGGCCGCCGTCCGAGCGTGCGCGGCGTGGTGATGAACCCCAACGACCACCCGCACGGTGGTGGCGAGGGCAAGTCACCCATTGGCATGCCGCCCAAGACCCCGTGGGGCAAGCCCGCCATGGGCCTGCGCACCCGCAAGAACCAGTCCAGCGACCGATTGATCGTCCGCCGCCGGTACGGGCGCGGGTAAGGAGACGCGATGAGCCGTTCCGTCAAGAAAGGTCCGTTCGTCGACCCACGACTGCTGGGTCGTATCGACGAGATGAACAAGCGCAAGGAGCAGAAGGTGCTGAAGACCTGGTCGCGGGCCTCGGTCATCTTCCCGGCCATGATCGGTCACACGATCGCCGTCCACGACGGTCGCCGCCACGTCCCGGTGTTCGTGACCGAGAACATGGTCGGCCACCGCCTGGGCGAGTTCGCGCCGACCCGCACGTTCCGCGGCCACGGCCGCCACACCGAACGCTCCTCGGCATTGAAGTAGGACCAGACCGATGCGCGTTTCCGCCACCGCCAAGTACGTCCGGATCAGCCCCCGCAAGGTGCGGCTGGTGACCGACATGATCGTCGGCCGCCCGGTGGACGAGGCGGCGGCCATCCTCCGCTTCCTGCCCAACGCGGCGGCCCGCGACGTGGCCAAGGTGCTGCGCAGCGCGACCGCCAATGCCGAGAACAACTTCAACCTGACCGCCGACGAGCTCCATGTCGAGTCGGCGATCGCCAACGAGGGCCCGACCCTGAAACGCATTCGACCACGCGCCCAGGGCCGCGCCTTCCAGATTCTGAAGCGCACCAGCCATATCACGGTTTCCGTGGCTGATCGAGGAGACGCCTGATGGGCCACAAGGTTCACCCCTACGGATTCCGGATCGGGATCAACAAGCCGTGGCTGGCGAAGTGGTACGCCGATCGTGACTACGCGACCTTGCTCCAGGAGGACATGAAGATCCGCGCCCTGGTCGCGAAGCAGCTGTCCAACGCGAGCGTCAGCCAGGTCGAGATCGAGCGCGGCATCAACCACGTGACCGTCACCGTCCACACCGCCAAGCCGGGGATCGTCATCGGCAAGGGCGGCGCCAACGTGGAGCTCCTGCGCAACTCGATCGGCAAGCTGACCGACAAGAAGGTCAAGCTCGAGATCAAGGAGGTCCTCCAGCCCGAGCTCGACGCCGTCCTCGTGGCCCAGAGCATCGCGGGCCAGCTCGAGCGCCGGATTGCATTCCGCAAGGCCGTCAAGCAGGGCGTCCAGCGCAGCATCAAGGCTGGGGCCAAGGGCGTGAAGATCCAGGTGTCGGGTCGCCTCGGCGGCACCGAGATGTCCCGCCGGGAGTGGGACAAGGAGGGACGGATCCCGCTTGGCACGCTCCGCGCCGACATCAGCTACGGCGTCGTCCACGCCCATACCACCTACGGTCGGATCGGGGTCAAGGTCTGGATCTACAGAGGCGAGACCCTGGCCGATCTGCCGGGCTCCGCCCGCACCGAGCCGCGCGAGGCGCGGACCGCCGGACGGGCCCGACCGAAGTCGCGGAGCCGGGCCGCGGTTGCGGCCCCCGAGTCTGATGGCGAGACTTCCGCCGTCGCCGTCGAGGACGCTCCGACGCCGCAGACCGAGGCGGTGACCGAGGGCGAGACAGCCACACCGGCCGCCCAGGTCGAGGACGTCGCCAAGGAGCCCGCGGTCGAAACGGCCGTCGAGGTCGCCGCGGAGCCCGAGCCGGCACCCGCCGATCCCGAGCCCGAGGTCGCTCCCGAGCCCGAGCCGGCCGGCGACGACGCGAAGGAGAAGGACTGACATGCTGCTGCCGAAGCGCGTCAAGCACCGCAAGGTGCAGCGCGGTCGCCGGGGTGGACTGGCCAAGGGCGGCACGACCGTGTCGTTCGGTGAGTTCGGCCTCGTGGCCGAAGAGGTGTGCTGGTTGACCAGCCGCCAGATCGAGGCTGCCCGACGGGCGATGACCCACCACATCAAGCGTGGCGGGCGGGTCTGGATCCGGGTGTTCCCCGACAAGCCGGTGACCAAGAAGCCGGCCGAGGTCCGGATGGGATCGGGCAAGGGAGCGCCCGACCACTGGGTTGCGGTCGTGAAGCCGGGCCGGGTGATGTTCGAGATGTCCGGCGTGCCGGAGCCGATCGCCCGCGAGGCGATGCGGCTGGCCAGCCACAAGCTCCCGATCTCCACCAAGTTCGTCGTGAAGGAAGGCGCATGAGCATGGACATCAGTGAAGTTCGCGCCATGAGCGACGCCGACCTCGCGACTGCCCTGGCCGATGCCAAGCAGGAGCTGTGGAAGATTCGGTTCGACCTGGCCACCCGCCAGGAGAAGAACTACAGCCGGCTGCCGGCGACCCGCCAGCGGATCGCCCGGATCCTGACCGTCATGACCGAGCGCCAGCGCGCGGCGACCACCGCGGCACCGGCCGCCAGCCAGGAGTCTGCCTGATGGCCGGCCAGCGACGGACCAAGGTCGGGCGCGTCGTGTCTGACAAGATGGACAAGACGGTCGTGGTCAGCGTCGAGCGCCTTCAGCGGCACCCGATCTACAAGCGGGTCATCCGCCGATCGACCAAGTTCAAGGCCCATGACCAGGACAATGCCGCCCAGGTTGGTGACACGGTCCGGATCGAGGAGAGCCGGCCGCTGTCGCGTGACAAGCGCTGGCGCGTCGTCGAGATCCTGGGCCATGGCCCCTCGGAGACCGCGACGGGACCGATGGCCGACGAGGCCATTCTGAATCCCGAGCCGGTGGCCGATGCAGACGCCGAGCCTGCGGCCGTGGAGGGAGAGTCCGCGTGATCCGCCGCCAGACCCGGCTCCGGGTCGCCGACAACACCGGCGCCCGTGAGCTCATGTGCATCACGGTGGTGGGCCGCTCCACGAGCGAGACGGCCTCGGTCGGCGACGTCATCGTGGCCAGCGTCAAGCAGGCCCTGCCCAACTCGGGGGTCAAGAAGGGCGAGGTCGTCCGCGCGGTCATCGTCCGCACGACGAAGGGCTACGGCCGCCCCGACGGGAGCCACATCCGCTTCGACGAGAACGCCGCCGTGCTCATCACGCCCCAGGGCAACCCGCGCGGGACGCGCATCTTCGGACCCGTCGCCCGCGAGCTCCGGGAGCGCAACTACATGAAGATCATCTCACTCGCCCCGGAGGTGCTGTGATGGCAGTCCGGAAAGGCGACACCGTGATGATCCTGGCCGGCAAGGACCGCGGGAAGCGGGGCAAGGTCGAGCGCGTCGAGCGGACGCGCCGTGGCTTGGCCGCGATCATCCCCGGCATCAACATGGCCAAGCGCCACCAGCGCTCGAAAGGTGGGCGGCAGCAGACGGCGGGCATCATCGACATGCCGATGCCCGTCCAGATCAGCAACGTGATGGTGGTCTGCCCCAACTGCGACAAGCCGACCCGGATCGGTCATGCCCGGCTGGACGACCAGCACAAGACCCGGGTCCGGGTGTGCAAGCACTGCGCCGAGCAGCTGGAGGTGGGCAAGTGACCGACGAGCCGACCAAGGCCGCTCGCAAGCCCGCCACCAAGCCTGGCGCATCGGCCAAGCCCGCCGCGCGGGCCAAGCCTGCCGCGAAGCCGTCGACGAGCCGGGCGAAGGCCGAGCCGGCCGCTCCGACCGAGGCCTCGGCGCCGTCGCGACGCCGCGCCGCCGGCCGCCCCGAGCCCAGCGGTCTCCGGCTGCGCTACCGGGACGAGGCGGTGCCCGTCCTGCTCCGCGAGTTCCGCTATGCGAACGCGATGGAGGTGCCGCGCCTGGACAAGGTCGTCGTCAACATCGGCCTGGGCGAGGCCATCCAGAACGCCAAGGCGATCGATGCCGCGGTGGGTGACCTGATGATCATCACCGGCCAGAAGCCGATCGTGACCCGGGCCACACGCTCCATCGCCCAGTTCCGCCTGCGGACCGGCATGCCGGTGGGTGCCAAGGTGACCCTTCGGGGCCAGCGGATGTACGACTTCCTGGAGCGCACGATGCGCCTCGCGCTGCCCCGGATCCGGGACTTCCGTGGAGTCTCGCCGCGCTCGTTCGACGGCCGCGGCAACTTCAGCCTCGGATTCCGCGAGCAGCTGATGTACCCCGAGATCGACTACGACAAGATCGACCGCCTCCGCGGCTTCGAGATCAGCATCGTCACCACCGCCCGCACGGACGAGGAAGGCCGCCGCCTCCTCGCCCTGCTGGGCATGCCCTTCGCCGCCAGCTGAACTGAGGACCGAACTGTGGCCAAGAAATCGATGATCGCCAAAGCCAAGCGGACCCCGAAGTTCCCGGTTCGCGGGTACAACCGCTGCACCGTGTGCGGCCGGCCGCGCGCATACATGCGCCGGTTTGCGCTGTGCCGGATCTGCTTCCGGGAGCGTGCCCTCGAGGGGATGCTGCCCGGCGTGACGAAGTCGAGCTGGTAGTCGCCATGAACATGACCGATCCCATCGCCGACATGCTGACCCGGGTGCGGAACGCCAGCCTCGCGCGGCATACCGAGGTCGTGCTGCCCGGATCCCGGGTCAAGACCGAGATCGCCCGCATCCTTGTCGAGGAGGGCTTCATCGCCTCGTTCGAGAACCGGGTCGAGCAGGGTCACGACCACCTGGTCCTCACCCTGAAGTACGTCGAGGGCAAGTCCCCAGTCGTCACCGGCCTGAAGCGGATCAGCAAGCCCGGACT
>DASYGU010000130.1:0-4426 GCA_035999355.1 Candidatus Limnocylindria bacterium
CCGGACAGCCGGCAGTACCGCCGGTTCCGGATCCGGAGCGGCGACACCCCGGACGACTTTCGGATGATGGCCGAGGTCCTGCGCCGTCGGTTCGGCCGCGCGGCCCGGCTGCGGCGCGAGACCGGCGCGGTGGAGCCGTCATCGGTCGGCGTGGACGAGGACGCGGTGGACGGCCAGGAGTGGGCGCTGCCCGACCTCGTCATCGTGGACGGCGGGAAGGGCCAGCTGTCGGCGGCGACCCGGGTGCTCACTGATCTCGGGCTCGACCAGATCCCGGTCGCCGGGCTGGCCAAGCGGTTCGAGGAGCTGTTCGTCCCCGGCCAGCCGGACCCGATCATCCTGCCCGGGAAGGCGCCGGCCCTGTACCTCGTCCAACGCATTCGGGACGAGGCCCATCGGTTCGCGATCACGTACCACCGCCAGGTCCGTGGTCGGAGGGCGCTGGGCAGCCTGTTCGACGACGTACCGGGCATCGGTCCGGCCCGCCGCGCCGCCCTCCTGCGCCGGTTCGGCAGCATCCGGGCGCTGCGCGACGCATCGGTCGAGGAGATCGCCGCGGCGCCGCTGATGAGCGAGGCTCTGGCCGAACGGCTGAAGAGCGCGCTGGCGCGCGAGGGGCGGCTGGCCTAGAAGACCCGCGGGCGGCGGAACGTGCCCTCGAGCGGGAGGAGCACCGCGACCAGCAGCGCGGCGAGGCCGAGTCCCAGCCACGCGGCGCGGACCGGGTCCAGGGTTCCCGGCTGGGCGGCGCTGGTGTTGGGCAGGTCCGGCGGCGGGGTGGGCGGCAGGGGGTTCACCGTGTTCACGTCACTCGCCGTCACGCCCGGGAACGGGTTCCCGAGCCCGTCGCGATAGGTCGCTCCCGCCACGTCGGACAGGGTCCCGCTGGCCGTGCCGTTGACGGTGACCGTGACCTGGACCTCGGCCGTGGCACCGGCGTTGATCCAGCCGTTGAGGGTGGCGGTCACCACCCCTGCGCTCGCCGAGCATGACCCGGTGGCCGGGGCGACGATGGTGCAGCCCACGAACGTGGCCTCGGCCGGGAGCGCGTCGGTCACGACCACCGAATGGGCAGCGCCGGCGGTCGGACCCGTCGCCGTGTTCAGGACCGAGATCGCATACGTGAGCGTGGCGCCGGGCATGGTTTCGGTCTGGCCATCGGTCTTCGCGATGACCAGCGTCGGGATCGGCGGCTGCACGAAGTAGGCGCCGGCACCGGCCTGCGCCTCCTGGATGAACTGGTTGGTGGAGCTCAGACAGCTCACCACCCGCCACCAGCCGGCCTCCGGGTTGGCCACCACGTCGCCCCCGCGCGCGATGGTTCCCTGGTTCCACTGCGCGTTGATGGAGAGCGTGCCCGCCGTTCCGCCGGTCAGCCCATTCGGGTCGTACGCGTCCGACGGGGCGTAGTAGACGACCCGCGTGTTGCCGTCCATGTCGAAGTTGTGGAAGGTGACGCTCGCCAGACCAGGCGGGATGTACTCGTACAGCGTGAGGCACGACACGCCGCCGCTGTCCTGCTGGTACGTGATCTGGACCTGGCCGATGACCACCTCGTCATTCGTGCCCGGCACGCCGTCGGGGTTGTCGGTGTTGGCCGGCGGCGCGGTGGTGGCGTTCCCGTCGTCATCGAGGCCCACCCGCAATCGCCATCCGTTGTCGTCGTCACCCTGCGGTGCGAGGACGGCCGATCGGAGCAGGTACCGGCCACAGACGACCGGGCTCATCGTCCGGTAGCGGACCCAGGTCTCGGGTGTCGCGACGGTCGGGTACGTGACCTGCGAGCCCGGAATGCCTGCCCCAGGCGCTGGGAGCGCATAGCCAGGACCCACGCTGACGCCGGGGCCATAGAGCTCGAACTGGGTAGAGTCGTAGACCCCGCCGCGGACCTCGTCTCCGAGGCCGAGCGCGCCGGCGACCTGGTTCATCTCGGGGCTGAACAGGTCGAAGTGCAGCGGCGTGGCGGAGGGCCAGCCGCAGGGGATGGTGATCTCAAGGTAGTTGTACCCCGATCCCGCCCCGGCGGTGGTCGAGCTGTACCAGTCGCCGATGCCGACGCCGGCGTTGGGGCCTGAGGTCTGGATGTAGAACCCGCCGACCGGCGGGACCTCGAGCGCGGCGCCGGGGCTCAGCCATGGGCCGAAGGCGACGGCCACCGCGAGGATGGCCCCACCGAGCAGAGCTCGGCGCAGGCGGCGGATGGGCAGGGATTTTCTGGCGAACACCTGAACTCCATGCGGGGCACAGGCCGCGGAGTCAGCGCGCCCGATGATAGTCGGGGGCCACGCCCGGAGACCCGCCATATCCGCGCGCGCGCCGTCACCCGTGGCCTTCCTTGCCCGCCTTCGGGGCCGCCCCTATACTCACCGCGGCCGCCATATGGCGGCGTATTTCTTGTCCGAGGGCCGGAGGGACACTCCACCGAGCATGACCTGGCGCCGTATCGCCCCATGGGTGATCCTCGCGATCACGCTGCTGGCCCTGTACATCGACATCCCGCGCAAGTCCACCGGGGCCACCTTCCTCCCGCTTCCGGACAGCATCCGCACGGTGCTCGGCCTTGACCTGCAGGGCGGCATCAGCGTCACGCTCGAGGTGCAGTCGGTCAGTGGCGAGGAGCCCGACCCCGAGCGCGTCGAGCTGGCGCGCGCGATCATCGAGCGTCGAGTAGCCGGATTGGGCGTGACCGAGCCCCAGGTGCGGACCGAGGTCGGCGCAAACGGCGAGGCCCGGATCGTGGTCGAGGTACCCGGCGTCAGTGACCGGAACCAGATCCTCCAGCTCGTGGGATCGACGGGCCAGCTCCTCTTCCTCGATCCAATGGCCGAGACCCTGACCGAGGGCCAGAACGTCGTCGATCTCATCGGCACGGGCGCGATCAGTGTCCTGTTCGACGGCGGGGAGATCCAGCAGGGAAGCGTGGTGCCGGACACGAGCCAGAGCGGTCAGGTGGGCGTGAGCTTCACCCTGACCCCCGAGGCCCAGGAGATCTGGTGCAACTACACCACCGGCCACGTCAACCAGCCCGGACCGATCGCGCTCGACGGCGAGGTCATCACGACCCCGACGATCCAGCAACCGATCTGCGGTGGGCGGACGATCATCACCGTGGGCGCGGGAACGGCCGCCGTCGCCGAGCAGACGACCCTCTACAACCAGCTTCGTTTCGGCGCCTTGCCGGTGTCGCTCACCGTCCAGGAAGTGACCGCCATCCAGCCCACCCTGGGTCGCGACTTCCTCGTCCAGGCCATCATCGCGGGCACGGTCGGGCTGCTCCTGGTCCTGTTCTTCATGATCGCGAACTACCGGCTCCCGGGCGTGCTGGCTTCGCTGGCGCTCATCTTCTACACGCTGGTGGTGTACGCCATCTTCCGGATCATCCCGGTCACTCTGACCCTGGCCGGCGTCGCCGCGTTCATCCTGAGCATCGGCATGGCGGTGGACGCCAACATCCTCATCTTCGAGCGGATGAAGGAAGAGATCCGGGCCGGCAAGACGCTCGGCCCGGCCATCGAGGCCGGCTTCAACCGCGCCTGGTCGAGCATCCTCGACTCGAACGTCAGCTCCCTGCTGATCGCGATCTGGCTGTTCTGGCAGGGGACGAGCGTGATCCGTGGGTTCGCGCTCGTGCTCGGAATCGGTGTCCTGGTCTCGATGTTCAGTGCCGTGGTCGTGACCCGCACTCTGCTCCGGATGGTCACCCATCGCGAGTGGGGCCGGCGGATCGAGTACTACCACGTGGAGCGCTGACCGATGTACGACATCGTCGGCAAGCGCCGCTGGTACTACTTCTTCAGCGCCCTGATCACGATCCCGGGGGTCTTCTTCATCCTGATCGGCGGTCTCAAGCCGTCCATCGACTTCACCGGTGGGACGGTCTGGCAGGTCCGATTCCTGGATGATCCATCGCCGGACGAGGTCCAGGCCGCGCTCGTGGACCTCGGGCACGACGAAGCGACGGTCGAGGCCGTGGACAACGGATTCCTCGAGATCCGACTGGCACCCATCGAGTTCCCGATCGTCGGCGGCATCCCGACCCCCACGCCCAGCCCGGCGGGATCGCCGACCGTGAGCCCTTCGCTATCGGCCACCGCGACTCCTTCGCCGGCCGGCAGCCCAACCGGGTCACCGGGCGCATCGCCGACGGCCACCCCAAGCCCGACGCCGACGCCAACCCCGTCCCCAACCCCGTCACCGAGCCCGACGGCGGAGCCCACGCCCGAGCCGCCGCCGACCATCCAGGGGACGCCGATCGAGGAGCTGGTGACCGAGCTCAATGCCCAGTTCGGCTTCTCGGAGACGCGGTCGCTGGACACAGTCGGGCCGATCATCGGCGCCGAGCTGGTGCGGAGCTCGCTGATCATCATCATCATCGGCGAGGCGTTCATCTTCCTGTACCTGTGGTATCGGTTCCGAAGCATCCGCT
>DASYGU010000173.1:0-5502 GCA_035999355.1 Candidatus Limnocylindria bacterium
GTATTCCTTCTCGAGGAGGGCATCCACCAGGGCTCCGGCGTCCTCGGCATGGACGATGGCGGTGACCAGCTTCATCGGTTTCAGTATGCCCTACCGATCCAGGAGCGGAGCCACCACTGCGCGGATGGCGAGGTCGGTTTCATCCACCGAACCGGACCCGTCCAGCACCCGAAACCGATCGGGCTCGGCGGCGGCCAGCTGAAGATACGTTCCGCGGACCCGTTCGAAGAACGCGGCACTCTCGGTGTCCTCGAATCGGTTCCATCGGTCCTTCCGCTTGCGGCGCAGACCGATGTCGACCGGCACGTCGAGCAGGATCGTGAGGTCGGGCTTCAACCCGCCGGTGGCGAACGCCTGGAGCGTCCGAAGCGTGTCCAGGTCGAGCCCGTAGCCGCCGCCCTGGTACGCGAGCGACGAGTCGAGATACCGGGCGCAGATCACCCACTCTCCGCTGTCCAGCGCCGGGCGGATGCGACGGGCAACATGCTGCGCACGGCCGGCCGCGAACAGGAGCGCGTCAGCCCGGGGGTCCAGGTCGTCCGAGATCGATCGAGCGTGGAGCACGAGTCGCCGGATCTCTTCGCCCAGTCGGGTCCCGCCGGGCTCGGCGGTGACCGTCGCCCGCACGCCGCGGGTCACGAGCCAGTCCGCGAGATGGCGGGCGGCCGTGCTCTTCCCACTGCCCTCCGGCCCTTCGAGGGTGATGAACCGGCCGCGACTGGCCGACGGCTCGGTCAGCGCCAGGCGCGCCCCTCGTCGGGAAGGAGCTGAACCCGGCGGTTCGGCTCGCTGCCCCGCGAGCGGCTCATGAGGTTGTGCTGCTCGGCCATCTGGTGTTGGAGGCGACGCACGTACGCATTCTGAGGGGCAAGCTCGACCGAGTTGCCGCTGTCCCGGACGAGGCCGATGGCCTCCGCCGTCTCACGGAGCGCCGCCTCCTGCGGATCGGCCTCGAGCTCGTACAGGTTGGCGAGCATCGACTCCATCTGGACCAGGGTGTTCGTCTTGAGCACGAACAGCGGCGTGCCGCCGGCCTCGGCGTCACGCAGCGCGGGCGGCTTGCGCCGGTAGTACGTCCGCAGGGTGACGACCGCGTCGGCGTCCTCGAGGTCGCGGGCGACCGTGACCGGGACGGACAGCTCGCGGACGGCCTGCTCGAGGCGCTTGCGGCTCACGCCGTACGGGAACAGGGCCATCGGCCGCAGGCTGGCGACGCGCGCCTCGCGGGTGCTGCGCGGCTCTCCGCTGCTCGCATCGCTGGTCGGGGATCGGTCAGAGGCGAGCATCGCCTCCTCGATGTCCCGCCGGGCGTCCGGTGACTCGACGGTGCCTCGGCCTCGGCCGCCGGGCAGGGGGTGGAGGCCGGACGCCCCGGACCGGCGGAACGTCCCGTGCCCACCGGTCTCGGGCGTGACGAACATGGATCCAGCCGCTGACTCGTGGATCCGGTAGTCGTATTTCGTGGCCGCCCGCACCTCGCCGGCCCCGTCCCGCCAGCGCGACTCGGGCGGGACCATGTGGCCGCGCAGGATGGCATCCACCGTCTCGGCCACGCTCCGATGGACGATGACCCGGTCCCGCTCCACGATCTCGACCACCACGTCGAAGGTGGGCGGCGCCTTGCGCTCGAGAACGCTCTTCTGGGTGCCGCGCCGACGCGCCTCCTCGTCGCCCAGGGTGACGGTCTGGATGCCGCCGATCAGGTCCGACAGGGTCGGGTTCAGCATGAGGTTGTCGAGCGTGTTGCCGTGCGCCGTGCCCACCAGCTGCACGCCCCGCTCGGCGATGGTCCGCGCCGCGCCGGCCTCCAGCTCGGTCCCGATCTCGTCGATGACGATGACCTCGGGCATGTGGTTCTCGACCGCCTCGATCATGACCGCGTGCTGCTCGGTCGGAGTCCGGACCTGCATCCGCCGGGCGTCGCCGATGCCCGGGTGCGGGATGTCGCCGTCGCCCGCGATCTCGTTCGAGGTGTCGACCACCACCACTCGCTTGCCCAGGTCGTCGGCCAGCACCCGGGCGACCTCGCGGAGCATGGTCGTCTTGCCCACCCCGGGACGACCGAGGATGAGGATGGACTGCCCCGACTCGGCGATGTCCCGGATGATGTCGATCGTCCCGAACACCGCCCGCCCGATCCGGCAGGTGAGGCCCACGACCTTCCCGGCCCGGTTCCGGATGGCGCTGATCCGATGGAGCGTCCGCTCGATGCCCGCCCGGTTGTCATCGCCGAAGGCGCCGATGTGGTCGACCACGAAGCCGATGTCGGCCTCGGTCACCTCCCGTTCCAGGAGAACCTCCTCGCCATGCGTGAAGCGGGCCTCCGGCCGGCGGCCGAGGTCGAGCACGATCTCGAGCAGGTCCGCCCGCGCGCCGAGGGCGCGGACGCGCTCCACGACCTCGGGGGGCAGCGACTCGAGCAGCGCGTCGAGGTCGTCCGTCGTTTCGAGGCTCGGCATTCGCTCCTCCTGGTCGCGCACGCTCAGTTGACGGCCGGCACGAGCGCCGGCTGACGGACCAGCGCCCGGACCTCCCGAACGAGGAGGGTCACTCGCCCAACCGGCACGAAGCCGATGCCGGCCGCCGCGCTGAGGCCCGCCGCCTCGTATGTTCGCACCGGCGCCAGGATGCCGGCGGCCATTGCCTCCGCGGACAGCCGGCCGAGGACGCTGGCCAGCAGCGCCTCCCCGTCGGTTCCGTCGCGGACGAGGAAGCGGAGGTAGTGCGGCCCGACCCGGCTGGCCCCGTGTTGCGCGAAGCCGCCGGCCCGCTGGTCGACGGTGAACAGCCAGGCGGTCACCTCGCCAAAGTGGAGCAGCGGGTTCAGGCTCGATCGGGGGACGACGGCCTCGTGGCCGACCGACTCCCAGTCGGCGGCGTGGTAGTCCTCGACCCGGGCGATGGCCGGTGGCGTGCAATGGCTCCACAGGTCGAAGAGGTGCCACGCGTCGGGCGCGCCGGCCGGCTGGAGCGGAATGTCGGTGGGAGCCGAGCCCCGGCGAGCGGCCGACCGGCGTCGACGGCGGAGGAACCCGCCTCCGCGCCGCCCCGGCGTCTCGGCCGCGCGGTACAGGATCTCCTCCTGGGCGTAGGCCATGAAGCCGGCCATCCCGAACAGCTGGATGTTCTCGTGGACGTCCGCACAGGCCACGTGGTACCGGGCCACGTTGCGTTTGGCCCCCTCCTCGATGAGCGCCTCGAGCATGGCCCAGCGGACCTCGCCCGCCATCGGTCCGTCCGCCGCGTCGAGCTCGATGATGACCCAGTCATCGCCGTGCGGTTCGGTGATGGCCCGGCAGGAGCCGATGAGCTGGCCGTCGGCCTCGGCCACCAGGTGGACCGACGGCGACCGGAGCGGCAGCCAGGAGGGGATCAAGGTGGACAGCTCGATGCCCGGGCTGCCGGTCGGGGCGGGGACTCCCAGGCTGCGCCGATAGGCATCGGGCGCCGCGTGGACCTGGCCCGAGAGGTCGGCGAGAGCCTGTCGATCGGTCAGCCGCGCCGCCCGAACCTCCCCGGCCTCGTTCGCCACGGTGGTCATGCCGGCGCCTCAACGCCGATGAGATCCAGCAGCGCCCTGTGGAAGCGGCGGTCGCCGGTGAGCTCGGGGTGGAACGCGGTGGCCAGCAGGCGCCCCTCGCGCACCGCGACCGTGCGGCCCATCGGATCGGTGGCCAGGACTTCGACCCCGGGCCCGACATCGGTCACGACCGGGGCGCGGATGAAGACGGCGTGGATCGGTTCGTCGCCCAGGGACGGGACGTCCAGGTCGGCCTCGAAGGAGTCCAGCTGCCGGCCATAGGCGTTGCGCCGGACCTCGATGTCGAGCAGGGGCAGGGTCGGCGGGTCACCGTCCGCGATCCGGCGGGCGAGCAGGATCATGCCCGCGCACGTCCCCCACATCGGCGCGCCCGAGGCGGCGAGACTCAGGATCGGCTCGGCCAGTCCGTACGCGTCGATCATGCGTCGCATGGCGGTCGACTCCCCGCCGGGCAGGATCAGGGCCTCGACCCCGGCCAGGTCACGGGGAAGGCGGACCTGGACGGGCTCGGCGCCGATCTCGCGCAGGGCCGTGGCGTGCTCGGCCACGTCCCCCTGAACGGCCAGGATGCCGACCCGCGGCCGGCGCGCGGTATCTACCAACCCCGGGAGGCCAGCCGCTCCTGGTCGGGGATCTCGGTCAGCTCGAGGCCGCGCATCGGCTCACCCAGGCCCGCACTGACCTCGGCCAGGATCTCGGGGTTGTCGTAATGCGTCGTGGCCTTGACCACGGCCCTGGCGACCTGCTCCGGGTGCTCGGCCTTGAAGATGCCGCTGCCCACGAACACGGCCTCCGCGCCGAGCTGGCGCATGAGCGCGGCGTCGGCTGGAGTGGCGACCCCGCCGGCGCTGAAGTTGGGGACCGGAAGCTCACCGAGCTCGGCCACCTGGCGCACGACCTCGAGCGGCGCGCGGAGCTCCTTGGCCGCGGCGAACAATTCGTCCTCGCGCATGGCCCGCAGCTGGGCGATGCCCGATCGCACGGCGCGCATGTGGCGGACGGCCTCGACGATGTTGCCCGTGCCCGCCTCGCCCTTGGTCCGGATCATGGCCGCCCCCTCGCCGATCCGGCGCAGCGCCTCGCCCAGGTCGCGGCAGCCGCACACGAACGGGACCGCGAACCGGTGCTTGTCGATGTGGTGCGCCTCGTCGGCCGGGGTCAGGACCTCCGACTCGTCGATGTAGTCCACCTCGAGCGACTGGAGGATCTGGGCCTCCACGAAGTGGCCGATCCGGCTCTTGGCCATGACCGGGATGGTGACCGCCTGCTTGATCTCCTCGATCAGCTTGGGATCGCTCATCCGGGCCACGCCGCCGTCCTTGCGGATGTCGGACGGGACCCGCTCGAGGGCCATCACCGCCACGGCTCCCGCCTCCTCGGCGATGCGGGCGTGGTCGGCGGTAACGACGTCCATGATCACCCCGCCGGCGAGCATGCGGGCAAGCCCGACCTTGGTCGCCCAGGTCGAGGTCTGCGGGGGTCGCTCGGTGGTCGTCATGAGGCCCGCATTGTACGCTCGGCTATGATCGCGGCCACTGGAGGCGGAGATTGATCAACGCACCGGTCCTGGTCCTCAATCAGAACTACGAAGCCCTCAACGTCTGCGACATCAGGCGGGCCTTTCGGCTGCTCGGGGCCGAGAAGGCGGAGCTGATCGCCCGCAACCACCAGGTCATCCACACCCCCACCCGCGCATACGAGGCACCCTCGGTGATCCGTTTGGTGTACCTCGTCAAGCGACCGCAGCCCCGGGTCAAGCTCAGCCGGCGCGAGGTCTTCGCCCGCGACCGGCACACCTGCCAGTACTGCGGCCGGCAGGCCCACGACATGACCCTCGACCATGTCGTGCCGCGTCACCGTGGCGGCAAGCACGAATGGGAGAACCTCGTGGCGGCCTGCCGCCGGTGCAACCATAGGAAGGGGTCGAAGACCCTGGCCGAGGCCCACATGTATCTGGGTCG
>DASYGU010000184.1:0-4220 GCA_035999355.1 Candidatus Limnocylindria bacterium
CGATCCTTACGCGGTAATCGAGGAAGTCGTCCGCGCCTACGACATCCGCTGGGTGATCGTCACCCTGCGCGAGGGCGGCACCACCGACCCGCTGGGCCTGTGGAACGGCTGCGCAGCGCGTGACAGCGTGGACAACAGCGCATGGAGCGGCGGACCGGACACGACCGCGACCTGGATGAGCTGCGACCCAGTGTTCGAGGCCGAGGGCGTGCGGATCTACGCGGTGGTCGAGTGACCTCGAGACTCGGACGCGTGTCGCGTCCTGTGGCCTTCGCCCTCCTCGTGGCTGTCGGCCTGGCGGCCGTCGTGCGACTGGCGGCGGCCTTCCCCGGGCCCCTCACACCGGGGGACGGCGGCCTGATCGTGGTCTTCGTCGATGACCTTCGGCGGGCGGGGTTCGTGATGCCCCCGGTCACGACGTACAACTTCGCCGACATCCCGTTCGTCTACCCCCCGCTCGGCCTGTATGGCGCCGCGCTGCTGGGTGAGGTGTTGGGGCTGTCCAGCCTGGACAGCGTCCGGCTCGTCGCGACGCTGGTCTCGCTGGCGACCGTGGGAGCCTTCGGACTGCTGGCCTTCCGCCTTCTCCCCGCAGCCGCCGCGGCCGGCGCGGTGCTCATGTACGCGCTCATGCCCCATGCCTATGACGCGATCGTCGCGGGGGGCGGGGTCACGCGCGGCTCCGGGCTCCTGTTCGCGATGCTGGCGATGTGGATGGCCGCGACGCCATCCGGCGTGTCAGCCCGGCGAGCGGTGGGGATCGGGGTCCTCCTCGGCCTGGCCGCGCTGTCCCATCCCCAGACCGCGATCTACGGCGCGGCAGCCTCCACCGTCCTCGTCTTCCGGCCGGGCGGCCTGGCGACGACGGCCCAGCGGGTCGTGATCATGGGTGTGACCGCGTTCATCGTCATCCTTCCCTGGCTCGTCCTCATGACCAACACGCATGGACTGGAAACGGTCCTGGCCCCGGGCAACCGCCTGGATCCGGCGCTTGCCCTGGTCCTGCTGATGAGCCTCACCTTCTCCGGGGCGGGATTCACCGACCTCTTCCTGGTGGTGGGCACCCTGGGCCTCTTCGTCGAGCTCCTGCGACGCCGCTGGCGGTTGCCGCTGCTGCTGGGCTGCCTCCTGTTGGCCGGCGAGGCGGACTTCATCGGCGCGGTGCCCTGGTCGCTGCTGGGTGGCGCCGCGATCGGGTTCGTGCTGGAGGGGATCCGACCATTCGTCGGACAGCGGCACCGGGGCATGGCGCTCGCGGTCGGCCTGGTTGCCCTGTTCGCGGCGCTGGTCAGCAGCATGGGTTCGGTTGTCGACGAGACGTCACGCCTGCAGCGGGTGAGTGAGGACCAGGCCGCGGCCATGGAGTGGGCACGGGACGAGACAGACCCGGGTACACGATTCATCGTGGCCGCGATCGTGGGCTGGGGCGCCGATGAGATCAGCGAGTGGTTCCCGGCCGTGGCGCAGCGACAGAGCGTGGCGACGGTCCAGGGCACCGAGTGGCTGGGCGCGGACGGCTATCTGGACCAGGCTCACCGGCACCGGGCAGTTCGCCTCTGCACGGCGTCAACGGACCGGTGCATGGCCGAGTGGGCGGACTCCCAGGGGCTGGCCGATGCATGGCTGTTCATCCCCAAGGGCCGGGTCAATGGCCCGCTCTCCCCCGACGACTGTTGCCCGGCCATTCGCGAGCTCGTCCAGGACAGCATCTACTACGAGGTCGTGTTCGACGGACCCGGCGCCACCATTGCTCGACCGCGCGACTGAATCAGTGCGGTCCCGGCTCGCAGGGTTATGGAGCAGCCGGCGCGTCCGCCTCGTGGCCCGCGCCTTCGCCCTGGGCTGGATCGTGTTTTTCTGGGTGTGGCTGATCGGTGCCCAATCGAACTTCGCCGAGGTGGACGCCGAAGCCTACTGGGGCCTGACCCTGGACAATCTCTATCGCGGCGTGCAGCTAGGCGATCAGGACGCGTTCCTGTACTCGCCGGTCGTGGCCTACCTGTTCCTGCCGTTCTCCGCGCTGCCGTACGAGGTCTTCTACGCGATCCTGGCGGCGGTCAACCTGGCCGCGTTGGTGTGGATCCTTCGGCCGGAGCTGGCGGCCCTCTCCCTGTTCCTGGTCCCCGTTTCCAACGAGGTCGCCCGGGGCAACATCCACATCCTGATCGCGGCGGCCATCGTTCTGGGCTTCCATTACTACGGCAGTTGGGCGTGGGTCATCCTCACCAAGGTGACGCCCGGGATCGGGGTCCTGTGGTTCGGGGTGCGACGGGAGTGGCGATCCCTCGCGATCGCCCTCGGCGTGACCGGGGCCATCGTCGCGGTCTCCGTTGTCCTCACGCCGGGCCTGTGGCTCCGCTGGCTTGACGTCCTGACCGCGAGCGTCGAAATCACGCGGCCCTCGGTCATCGAAATACCGGTCCTGCCCCGCCTCGCCGTGGCGGCGGTCCTGATCGCGATCGCGGCCCGGCGCAGCTGGTTCGCGCTGGTGCCGGTCGCCTGCATGCTGGCCCTGCCCGCCATCTGGGTGAACTCGCTCGCGATGCTCGTCGCGGTCGTCCCGCTCCTGCGGTACTCGACCACGCACCGGCGGCCGCCGGTGCCGGACGAACCAGGGGTCCCGCGAGCGGGGGACTAGTACTTCCGGGTCCGAAGTACTGTTGACCCCAGGCACAGGACGCCGGGAGGATGGCCCACCAGTCCGGTACCAGCCGGGCGCTGGTACTTCCACGAGGATCGTGTGTGGCACAGGCCGCTGACCGGAACGGCGTCGTCCAGATCGACCGTCTCAACGCGCAGGCTGCGGACAGCCTGGGCCGGGCTGCGCGCCGCCTCCATCGGTTGGCCGAAGGTGGTCGTGCGCTCTACCGGCGACGGCTGGGCACCTGGCTGCAGCTGAAGGCCCGCCTGGAGCACGCGCCGAACGGCACCTCCGGAGACGAGACCAACCCCCTCCGCGTTGAGCACGAGACCGTGGTCCGCGAGCTGGCGATCGTCCAGCACCGGATGCGACGCCTCGAGGTCGCCGAGCGCCAGCTGGACCTGCTCGTCCGCTACCTGTCCGCCAGCGACGCGAACGCGATCGAGCCCACCCTAGACACGACCGATGAGTCGGCGGCGGCCACGGCGCTGCGGATCATCCAGGCCCAGGAGCAGGAGCGCCAGCGGCTGGCCGAGGAGATCCATGACGGCCCGGCCCAGGTCCTGACCAATGCCATCTTCCAGGTCGAGTACCTCGATCGGGTCGTCGCGGGCGCATCGGCCGCGGGCGCGACCCGGGCCGCCACCAGCTCGCAGGCCAGGACCGAGCTGGCCCTGCTTCGAAGCATGCTCCGTGACGGGCTGGAGGAGGTCCGCGGCTTCATCGCGACTCTCCGGCCGCCGGCGGTGGAGGTGGGGCTGTCGACCGCCCTCCGAGACGCCGCAGCCGAGTTCCAGGCCCGCAACGGCATCACCGTCCGGGTCGAAGTGGACGGCATTGATACCGGGCTGTCGCCCGCGGCGCGGGCATCGGTCCTGCGCATCACCCAGGAGACGCTCCAGAACGTCCGCAAGCACGCGGCCGCGACGGAGGTCCGTATCAGCCTCGACGGCAACCGCCTCGTCATCGCCGACAACGGCCGTGGCTTCGACGTCATGCGCCTGGCGAGCGGGGCAACCCGCAACTTCGGCCTCCAGTTCATGCGCGAGCGCGCCGAGCTGATGGGTTCGGAGCTGCAGATTGAGTCGCGGCAGGGCGAAGGGACGCGGATCCTACTCCGTCTCCCCGAGCCCAGCCGCTAGCATCCGGGGGCGGAGTGAAGGTCAAGGAGGAGAACGTGGCAAAAGCGCAGGCAGACGCAGCGGCCGAGGCCGAGGCGACCAAGGCCGAGGCGGCCAAGACCGACGAGTCCGGGAAGGAGCGTCGGACCGGTCGCGATCGGCGGGTGCCGACCGAAAAGACCCGCATCGTGATCGTGGACACCCACACCCTGTTTCGGCGTGGGGTCCGTAACATCCTCGACCTGGAGCCGGACATGACCGTTGTCGGCGAGGCGGGGAGTGGCCGAGAGGCCATCAGCGTGGTCGAGGAGCTCACGCCGGACGTGGTCCTGATGGACCTCACCCTGCCGGCGCCGAACGGCATCGAGACCACCCAGCGCATCAAGCGAGAGCTGCCGCACACCGGCGTCATCGTGCTGGCCGGCGGCGACGACGAGGACCAGCTGTTCGACGCCATC
>DASYGU010000194.1:0-4033 GCA_035999355.1 Candidatus Limnocylindria bacterium
GTAGACGCGGATCTTGCCGATCGACTCGAGCTGCAGGATGACCTTGACGCCCGCCAGGTTCACCCCCTGGCGACGGGTCAGGAAACGGATGATACGCACCCGTTCAATATCGGCCTCCGAGTAGAGCCGGAGGTTGTTGCGCCGATGCGGGCAGACGAGGCCTTCCTCGTCATAGATCCGCAGCGTGCGGGGATGCACCGCCGCCAGCTCGGCGGCGATGCTGATGAAGTAGCGCGGCCGCTTGCGGTCGCGGTTCCAGGTCACGCGGTCGGGACCTTGATCTCGATCTGGCGCGGCTTGGACTCCTCGGCCTTCGGGATCGACAGGCGCAGGAGACCGTTGTCAAACGTGGCATCTGCCTGCTCGCCAATGACGCGCACGGGGAGCTGGATGCGGCGATTGAACGTGCCGGCGCGGCGCTCGCGATACACGTACTGGCCGCCGTCGATGTCCTCGGACTCCTTCAGCTCGCCGCTGATGACGAGCGTCCGACCGGTGAGCGTGATGTTCACGTCCTCGGGCTTGACGCCGGGGAGGGAAACGGTCACCGCGACCGTGTCATCCGTCTGGTGGACGTCCACCAGCGGGGTGAGGGTTTCGCCGAGGTAGTAGCGCCAGCCCATGGGCCCCGCGTACGTGTCGTCGAGGAATCGGTAGGGGTCGAATCGGGTCAGGTGGCCCATGGCAAACCTCCGGGAAGTTGCGTGGTTCTGTATTCAGGCGGCCGGTCGACGGCCGCTCCGGCACCCTAAACCCTGACAATACCGTTGTCAACTCCTATATCAACGTGTCTGACGGATCGCTCGTTCCAGGCGGTCCAGGCGGCCCGCCGATCGAGCCTCCTCACGCGCCCCCAGGCGACGTCCGCCGTAACGAATGAGCTGGTAGGCCGCGGCCAGCCGACCGAGCTCGCGGCCGATGGGCGTTCCGGCCGTACCGCCCACGCGGTCCAGGTGGCGTCGCGGGGTCTCGGCCGGATGTCGCGCCCAGCGGTCGTCGGCGGCGAGGGCCTCGAGGGCCAGCAGATACGCGCCGACCGGATCGTGGCGATCACGCGGCGTCGGGTCGGCGGGGCGTGGGGGGCGCGGCGGGCGAGGCGTACGCTCGAACACCGTCTGCCGTTCCTCGCCGACCTCCGACAGGAGGGACGCGAGCTGCCGTCGGTCGTGCCAGCGCCACAGGAGGTACAGGAGGACGGCGCCCAGCTCGAGCAGGACGAGGAGACCGAACAGCACGTAGAACAGGATCCCGGCAATCGGGCTGTCGGGCTGCTGAATGCCCACGTCGATCGTCGGCAGCCTGATGGTCCCCGCGCCGAAGCCCGCGGGGAGGATGCCCTGGGCCATGTCCACGAACAGCGCGGCGAGGAGGATGATCGGGGACAGGAGCAGGACGAACAGGGCCCCGATGACCCGGATCGGGGCCACCAGCGCCACGACCAGCATCTCGAGCGGCACGCCGAGGAGGAGGGCAGCGGGGACGCCGAGCACGGTCACGCCCAGGGCCACGGCGAGCGCGAACCCGAACCACGACCCACCCCCCGGGCCGTCGCCGCGGACGGCGGCCAGCCGCGCCAGGCCGAGGGCCAGCACACCCGCGCCGACGAACACCATGGAGCCGATGAACGCGACCGCGGTGAACGCGTCCTGCACGCCGGGGCTGACGTTGCGGGCGGCCACCGCCCCGACCAGCCAGGCAATGGCCAGGACCGGGAGGCCGACACGCATGACGTTGTCCTGGATCTCCTCGTCCGCCTCCCGGGCCCGATGGACGGAGCCGCGATAGACCGCGACCGCCCCGATCCAGCCGCCGGGGTTGCTCCCCAGGGCGTCCTGCACGTTGCCGCCGGCGAGCGCGACGCGGACTTCCGGCGCGAGGATCCAGCACAGCGTCCCGGCCCCGATGACCAGGAACGGGAGTCCGAACGCCTCCCACGCCGGTGTCCGCCACCGCTGACGGCGCGCCCACGCCATCCCGATCCCGGCCAGGATCGCGAACTCGAAGGGACCGATGATCGGCACCTCCCCGAAGAGGGCCTGGATGGCGGCCGCCACGACGGCCAGGAGCCCACCCTCGGCGAGGCACTGGACGACGGGCAGCAGCCGGGAGGGGCGGGCAGGCCCTGGCGCGACGGCCGGCTTCCGCTCCGGCTCGTCGCCGAGCGGGATCGGCTCAGGCGGTAAGTGCGACCACATCCGCCGTCTCCCAGTCGGGGTCGAGGTGCATTCCGCGGGCGGGGATCCCGGACCGGCGGGCGCTGCTGACGGCCGCCGCGCTCGCGGCCGGGTCGCCGGCCAGCACGAGCGTGTCCACCCCGTATCCGCTCGCGGCCAGCCGGCGAAGCACGGGGCCGATCTCCTGCGGCGGCCGCGCGGTCAGGATGACGAAGCTGGCACCCGGCGGCACCCGACGGACGAGCCAGGTCAGCAGGCCGCCCAGCGATCCGGAGCTGATGGGTCCGAGCCGGGCCAGGAGGTCCGTCACGCGGGTCAGCTGGGCTGGGCCCGACCGGGTTGGGAGGTACGCGATCCGCTGCGCGGTTCCCGAGAAGCCGGCTGCGGCGAGCCCGACCGCGGCACCGCTGTCGAGGGCGGCTCGGGCCAGCGACGCGGCGGCGATGCACAGCCCCTCGAATGCGTCGGGGTCCCAGCTCATCTCCCAGGCCGGCCCGGAGAGGGTCTGGACGTCGAGGACGAAGATCACCTGGCGGGAACGGGCGGGCTCCCAGCGGCGGCTGACCGGCCGGCCGACGCGAGCCGTCGCCCGCCAGTGGATGCGGCGCAGCGGGTCGCCGGCCTGGAACGGCCGAACCCCGCCGAACAGCGAGGGATCGTGGACCAGGCTCTGCCGCGCGCGCCGCTCGCCGATCGGAGCGCGGGCCGCGCCCACGTCGCGGACCGGCAGGGTCCGCGGGGCCACGACCAGCATCCCGGGCAGCGGCCGCTCCTCGCTCCGCGCGTGGCGGCCCACGAGGTCGCGGACGTGGAGACGGACGGGGCCGAACTCGAATACCCCGCGTCGCCGAGCCTCGAGGTGGTAGTGCCGGATCACCCGCTCGTACCAGCCCAGCGCCCACGTGTTGCGCAGGCTCCGTCGGGCGACGGTCACGTCGTCGAGCTCTAATGCGTGGCGCTCGCGCACGTCGAGCCCATCGGTCACCAGGTCGTCTGCGGCGACCCACGGCAGCGGCAGCGCCTTCCGGTTCCAGACCGCCACCTCGAGGTCCACCGTGTCGCCGGTCACGGCGCGATCGGTTCCGAGCCGCCGGTCGTACTCCAGGTCGGCCAGCCCGAACCGGGTCCACAGCCGGGTCGTCGCTCCGTAGCCAAAGGTGGCCACCGCGACGAAAAACAGTCCGGGCACTCCGGCCACGGCGCCCGCCACCACGATGGCGAGGGCGAGCGCCGTCCAGCCGGTCATTCGGCCAGCGGGACGGGTACCTCGTCGAGGACCGCGTCCACGACGCCCTCCTCGGTCGCGCCCCGCAGCTCGCGGTCGAGGTCCAGCAGGATGCGGTGGTCGAGCACCGCATGGGCGACTGCGCGCACGTCGTCGGGCAGCACGAAGTCGCGGCCCTCGACCGCGGCCCACGCCTGCGAGGCGCGGTACAGCGCCACGCTGCTCCGCGGCGACGCCCCGAGCCGGACGTCCGCATGCTCGCGGGTGGCCCTCACCAGGCTCACGAGGTACGCCTCTACCTCGTCGGCCACCCGCACTTGGCGGACCGCATCACGGAGGCTGAGGATCGTGTCCGGGCCACCGACGGTGGGCACCCGGTCGAGCGGCTCGGCATCGGCCTGGTAGCGGCGGGCGATGGCCTGCTCCGACGCGGTGCTCGGATAGCCCATCCCGATCTTGAGCAGGAACCGGTCGAGCTGCGCCTCGGGCAGGGCGAACGTGCCCTCCAGCTCGATCGGGTTCTGGGTGGCGAGCACGATGAACGGCTCAGGCAGCGGCCGAGTGACGCCGTCCACCGACGCCTGCCGCTCCTGCATGGCCTCGAGCAGCGCGGACTGCGTGCGGGGCGTGGCGC
>DASYGU010000204.1:0-3986 GCA_035999355.1 Candidatus Limnocylindria bacterium
CTGGAAGGCAGACACGAGAGTCGGAATGTACGGCGCGAACGCGAGCGCCAGGAGGAGGAGCAGCAGGCCCCCGACGAGGACCGCGGCCCCCGTCACCGCGGCCGCACTCGCGGTCCCTGACCAGCCACGGCGACGCAGACCCTGACCGAGCGGGGCAAACGTGGCGGCCACGATCAGGGCAACGATGACCGAGGCGGTGACCGTCCCCAGCGTGAAGGCCAGCCAGGTGAGCACGGCTCCCAACCCGATCAGGACCGCGATCCGCCAGCTGAGCGCACCGGCCCGTTCGAGCCAGCGCGGCACCAGCATGGCCCTCTGGGTGGTCAAGTCGGGCCGGATCGGTGCATGTCGGATCAGGATAGCGGGCAGCGCGGTGCCAAATGTATGCTCCGGCCGTGGTTTCGGACGCCTCGACACACGACTCGTTCGGACGCTGGGCGGGCGCCGCGGCCATCGCGGCCAGCATCGGCGGGGTCATCTACTCGGCCGCGTTCCTGGGCGGGGTCGTGCTCGGCTTCAATCCCGAGCTCGGGATCCTCGTCGCCTCAGCCGCCCTCATGGTCGGCGGCCTGCTCAGCACGGTGGTGCTGGTGGCGATCTACGAGCGGGTGGGCGGCGGCTCGCTGGCGCTTGTCGGCCTCGCGTGCGGGCTCCTCGGCGCGCTCGGGGCGATCGTTCACGGCGGCTACGACCTGGCCATCGCCCTCAACGCGCCGACCTCCGACCCGATCACCGACGCCGGCCTGCCGAGCCCGGTCGATCCTCGCGGCCTGCTGACCTTCGGCATGGCGGGCCTCGGGGTCCTGATCCTCTCGGCCATTGCCCGGGCCAACGGCACCTTCTCGATGCCGGTCGCGACCATCGGCATCGTGCTCGGCATCCTTCTGATCCTGGTGTACCTCGGCCGGCTCATCATCCTGACCCCGACCAGCCCGCTGGTCGCGGTCCCGGCCGGCCTGGCCGGGGTGATCGTCGGACCCTTCTTCTACTTCGCCGTCGGTCTGGAGCTCCGTCGCCGCTGAGCGTCAAACGCTCCCTATAATGGCCGCCCTGCCCGAGGATCTGCCTTGAAGCCGACCACGCCCGACCGGATCCGCAACGTCGCCCTCATCGGGCACGGTGGCGCCGGCAAGACCAGCCTCGCCGAGGCCATCCTGTTCGACGCCGGCGGCATCCCGAGGCTCGGATCGGTCGAGGCCGGGACGGCCGCCCTGGACTGGGAGCCGGACGAGCAGCGTCGACACCAGTCCATCAACCTGGGGATCGGCACGGTCGACACCGAGGGCGCGCGGATCACCCTCGTCGACACCCCGGGCTACGCCGACTTCCAGGCCGACGTCGTCCAGGCCCTGGCCGCGGTGGATGCCGCGATCGTGGTCGTGGATGCGGCGGCCGGGGTCGAAGTCGGGACCGATGCGACCTGGCGGCTGGCCGATGAGCGCGGGTTGCCCCGGATGGTCTTCGTCAACCAGATGGACCGCGAGAACGCGAACTACGACGCGACCCTGCTCCAGCTGAAGGCGGCGTTCGGACCCAAGATCGCGCCGGTCTACCTCCCCATCGGCTCGGCGGAGTCCTTCCGTGGCTACATCGACGTCGTCGAGCAGCACGCCTCCATCTATGAAGGTGGCGAGGCGAAGGAGGTGCCCATCCCGGACGAGATGCGCGCCGCCGAGGAGTCGCGCCGGACCGCGCTCATCGAGGCCGCGGCCGAGGCATCGGACGAGCTGATGATGAAGTACCTCGAGGGCGAGGAGATCTCCGACGAGGAGATCGAGACCGCGCTCCACGCAGGGACGCGGGATGGATCGGTGGTGCCCGTGTTCGTCGGATCCGCGGTCAAGAACATCGGCGTCCGCGAGCTCATTCGGATGATCGCCCGCCACGTCCCATCGCCGGCCGAGGTGGGATCGCGGAAGACCGCCGACGGCGCGACCATCTCGCCCGACCCGTCGGGCCCGTTCGTGGCCCAGGTGTTCAAGGTCACCGCCGATCCGTTCGTCGGCCGGCTCACCTACTTCCGGGTCGTGTCCGGCATGCTCAAGGCCCAGGGCCATATCCACAACGCCAACCGGCGCGAGGACGAGCGGGTGGGCAACATCCTCGGTCTGCAGGGCAAGGAGCAGGTCAACCTGCCGCAGGTCGGCCCGGGCGATATTGTGGCCGTGGCCAAGCTGGCCTCCACCCACACCGGCGACACCCTCGTCGCTGAACGGGCTGGCGCCGTTCAGCTGCCGCCGCTCGTGTTCCCCGAGCCCACACTCCAGGTGGCGGTCGAGCCAGAGTCCAAGGCCGACCTCGACAAGCTCGGGCAGGCCCTGAACCGGATCGTCGAGGAGGAGCCGTGCATGCGGGTCCGCCGCGAAGAGGCGACCTCCCAGACGATCGTGACCGCCATGGGCGACGCGCACGTGGACGTCATCGTCGAGCGGCTGAAGCGCAAGTTCGGCGCGGCGGTGAAGACCGGGACCCCACGAGTCCCCTACCGCGAGACCATCCGACGACCGACCAAGATCGACAACCGGTTCAAGCGGCAGACGGGTGGCCACGGCCAGTTCGGGCACGTGGTCATCGAGTTCGAGCCGAACGAGACCGGCGAGGGCTTCGTCTTCGGCGACCGGATCGTGGGTGGGGCCGTGCCCAAGCAGTACATCCCCGCCGTCGAGAAGGGCCTCCGCGAGTCCATGGCCGAGGGCGTGCTGGCCGGCTACCCGGTCGTCGACCTCAAGGCGACCCTGGTCGATGGCTCGTACCACACGGTTGATTCGTCCGAGATGGCCTTCAAGATCGCGGCCTCACAGGCCCTCAAGAGGGCCTTTACCGAGGCCGATCCGGCCCTGCTGGAACCGATCCTCGAAGTCGAGGTCACCGTCCCGGACGAGTACATGGGCGACGTGATGGGCCAGATCACCGCCAAGCGCGGCCACGTGCTGGGGATGAACTCGGTTGACGGCACCCAGTACCTGCGCGCCCAGGTCCCACAGGCCGAGATGTTCCACTACGCCACCGAGCTGCGGTCCATCACGCAGGGCCGTGGCCGCTTCTCGCAGTCACTGGACCACTACGCCGAGGTCCCGCACACGATCGCCGAGAAGGTCATCGCCGAGCACCAGGCCAAGGCCCCGACCGTGGAGCGCGGCCACTAGTCAGGTCAGGCGGACGCGCGCCGCCGAACGCTTCCCGACCCGCACCTCGTGGCTCAATCCCGCCGCGAACATCCGGTTCTCGTCGGTCTGAACTTCACCGTCAATCCGGACCCCCGCCTGGCGAACGAGGCGTCGGCCAACGCTCCGTGAGGACGCCAGCCCCGCGGCGACGAGCAGGTCAGGCAGGCTGATCCCGGCCAGCGCGACCGAGACGTCCATCTCCTCGAGCTCCGAGATGCCCATGCCCTCGCCTCCGCCGACCTCCCGTTCCCAGCGCTGCTCCGCGGTGTCGGCGTCGGCATCGGTGTGCCAACGGGCGACGATCTCTCGCGCCAGTCGCTGCTTGGCCGCCTTGGGGTGGATCCGGTCGGCCTGGAGGTCCGCGACGAAGGCGTCCACCTCGGCATCGGCCCAGCGGGTCACGAGCCCGGCCCAGTTCGGCAGCAGCGTGTCTGGGATGCTCATCGTGCGGGCGTACAAGTCGTAGGGCGCATCGGTCAGGCCAATCGCGTTGCCCAGCGACTTGCTCATCTTCTGAACCCCGTCGATCCCGACCAGCAGCTCCGAGGTCATGATCTGCTGCGGCGCCTGGCCGTAGTCGCGCTGCACGTCGCGGCCGACGAGCAGGTTGAACGTCTGGTCGGTGCCGCCCAGCTCGACATCGGCTTCGATCGCGACCGAGTCGTACGCCTGGAGCAACGGGTACATCGTCTCGTGCATCGAGACCGGGGCGCCCTCGGCCAGGCGCTTGGCGAACGTGTCGCGCTCGATCATGCGCGCCAGCGTGAACCGGCTCATGAGCGCGAAGACCTCGCGCAGCCGGAACTCGTCGAACCACTC
>DASYGU010000248.1:0-4220 GCA_035999355.1 Candidatus Limnocylindria bacterium
GCGACCTGGTCCTGGCCGATGACATCGGCCAGCCGCCGACCCGGGTGGACATCGGTGCGCTCCGCGTCCACGTCATCCGCCGCGGCGAGCGCATCGGTCTGCGGGTCCGTGATACCGAAGCCGCCGTCCTCGAGTCCTTCACCGGCGTCCCGCGCTTCGCGGTCGATCCCGCCTGGCGGGTGACCGGCCATCTCGAGCGGGCGCCGGGCCTCCGGACGGTGGACGTGCCCGATGTCCTCGGCGAGGTGCGGGCCGAGGAGTCGTCCGGGGTCGTCCACTTCGAGCTGGGCGGGGAGCACCTCCACCTCGACGCGCTGCCGGAGGACGACGACATGCTGTGGCTGATCTTCGGCGACACCACGAACGGGACGGAAACCTACTCCGGCGGCCGCTTCCTCGTGACCGGCCCCGTGGCGGAGGACGGATCGGTCGTGGTGGACTTCAACCTCGCCTACAACCCGCCGTGCGTGTTCAGCCCGTATGCGACATGTCCGCTGCCGTGGCCAGAGAATCGGCTGCCGATCGCCGTGGAGGCCGGGGAGCGGCTGCCCCACGTTCCGGGCCGGCCAGCGGACTAGACTTCCAGACCGATGACCACCGACGCCACCGGCACCGTCCGGGCTCCCGCCGAGTTCCTGAACGACACCGTTCGGGCCATCCAGCCCTCGGGCATTCGCCGCTTCTTCGACATGCTGGCCGAGATGAAGGACGTCATCAGCCTGACCATCGGCGAGCCGGACTTCACGACCCCCGAGCCGCTGACCCGGGCGGCGATCGCCGCCCTCGAGGCGGGGGAGACGCACTACTCGGCCAACGGCGGGATGATCGAGCTCCGCGAGTTGGTGGCCGCCAACCTGGCCGATCGGTACGGCGTCCGCTATGAGCCCCGCGGGGAGCTGATCATCACGGTCGGCGCGTCGGAGGGGCTGGACGCCACCCTGCGGGCGATCATCAACGACGGTGACGAGGTCATCTACCACGAGCCTTGCTTCGTGGCCTACGCCCCGCTCATCACCCTGGGCGGCGGCGTCCCGGTGGCCATTGCCACGTCAGACCAGGCCGACTTCCGGGTCACCGCCGCCCAGATCGAGGCGGCCGTCACGCCCCGTACCAAGGCCATCTTCCTGGGCTACCCGAACAACCCGACCGGCGCGGTCCTCGACCGCGACGAGCTGACGGCCATCGGCGAGGTGGCCGAGCGGTACGACCTGCTGGTCATCAGCGACGAGATCTACGACCGGCTGGTGTACGGGGAGCATCGGCATACCGCGATCAGCGCCCTGCCCGGGATGCGGGAGCGAACCGTGCTCATCGGCGGCTTTTCGAAGGCGTATGCGATGACCGGCTGGCGGATTGGATACGTGGCTGCGCCGGCCGGCCTGATGGAGGGGATCGCCAAGGTCCACCAGTACGGGATCATGTGTGCCCCCACCGCCGCCCAGCACGCGGCCATCGCCGCGCTCCAGGTCGGAGAGCCGTTCGTCCAGGACATGCTGGCCGAGTACGACCGCCGGCGGCAGCTCATGACCCGGCGCTTCAACGAGATCGGCCTGACCTGCTTCGAGCCGATGGGCGCGTTCTACTGCTTCCCCGAGGTGACCGCCGCGACCGGCCTGTCCGCCGAGGACTTTGCCCAGCAGCTCCTGGCCGAGGAGCACGTCGCGGTGGTTCCCGGCGAGGCCTTCGGGCCCTCTGGCGCGGGCCATGTCCGGGCCTGCTACGCGACCGCCTACGAGCAGATCGTTGAGGCCATGGACCGCATCGAGGCCTTCGTCGCCCGCCACCGCTGATCGGGATGGCCGGTGCCTGGGCGCACCGGCGGTGGAACCTAGAGCGGCGAAATCGTCATCGTCTCGATTACTTCGGTGAAGTGCTCGAGCAGGTGGTCCCAATCGACGCTGGGGAAGGCCTCGACGACCAGGATCACGGTCGCGCTATCCGTGTGGACGGCGATGACCCGCGCCTGCTCGGTGTCGTCGAAGTGGAAGTCACCGTGGACCGGCAGGGTCCAAAGGTACGCGCGGCCGTTGCCGGTCGCCGTGCAGTCCGCGTCCAGGGCCACCGTCAGATCGGTCTGCAACGCGGGCTGACCGCCGACCTCCACCTCGACCGGGGTGGTGGCGGTGATCCCGCTCCGTGAGGTGAGCATGCTCATGAACGCGGCCGGCGAGTCCTCCAGCTGGAGCGTGCCGGCCTCGGGGTCGCAGGAGTTCGTGAAGATCTCGCCGTTGAACGAGACGACGCTGATCGCGCCCTCATCGACATCGGCCAGGAACAGGCTGAACCCGTCACCCGGCGTGTCCTCCTGGCCGAACCAGTCGTGCTCGTCGAGGGTGAACTCGACCCGCGCCCCGGTCGTGGCCGAGAAATAGTCGCCAGCTCGGAGCGGACCGTTACAGATGACCCCCGGATCGCATACGGCGGCAGCGGTCTCCGATGGCGCCGGCTCGGACGGCGCCTCGGACGCGGCGACCGAGGGCGAGGGAGACGTCGAAGCCGATGGCTGGCACGCCGCCAGCATGAGCGACCCAAGCAACAGCAAGGCAGCCGCTCTCATCGGCCCGGCCGCATCGGTACGACGGC
The DNA here is from genome assembly GCA_035999355.1 of Candidatus Limnocylindria bacterium. Taxonomy (GTDB): domain Bacteria; phylum Chloroflexota; class Limnocylindria; order QHBO01; family QHBO01; genus DASTEQ01. The sequence continues at coordinate 2,584 of DASYGU010000248.1, forward strand.
TCTACTTGTCCAGGGAGGCGAATGCCGCGCGGGCGAAGTCCAGGAGAGCGGAGACGTCATGCCGGTCGGTCTCCGTGGACTGGGCGGCAAGCTCGATCCGGGGTTCCTCGGCGATGAGCCGCCATAGCGACTGAGCGGTCTTCGCGTTGTCGTCCCATTGGGCGTCGCTCTGGAGGCGCATGCCGCGGATCGAGGGCCAGCGGTAGAGCGTGCCCCGCAGCTCGTAGACCGCGCCGCCAGGCGACGAGGGCTGGAAGTTGTAGTCCAGCAGGCCGATATCGGTCGCAATCAGGATCCGCTGCCGCTCGCCGTCGGCGTGGATCGAGACGTGGGTCGCCATCTCGTTCGCGCCCAGCTCACCCAGCTCACGCTGGACGAGGAGCCGCGACCGACCGATATTCTCCCATTCGCCGATGCGCACGGGCCGGAGCATACAATCCGGCCGTGGCCACCGCTTCCGTACTTCCGACCTACGAGACCGTGATCGGGATCGAGGTCCACGCTCAGCTGCGCACGTCCTCGAAGATGTTCTGTGGCTGTCCCACCGCCCCCGACCCGGGCGAGGAGGACGCCCCGAACACCCGGGTCTGCCCCGTGTGCATGGGTTTGCCTGGCACGCTGCCGGTCATCAACCGCCGCGCAGTCGAGCTCGTGATGCTCACCGGCCTGGCCCTGGAAGCCGAGGTCCAGACCGAAGCGGTCCGGTTCGAGCGCAAGAACTACTTCTACCCCGATCTGCCCAAGGGCTACCAGATCAGCCAATACGCGCTGCCGCTGACCGCCAACGGCCGGCTGCTGGTCCCCGTCGCGGCCGAGGAGGGGGAGATCACCGTCGGGATCACCCGTGCCCACCTGGAGGAGGACACCGCGCGGCTGCTTCACGGCGGGCGGGACCACTCCCTGGTGGACTTCAACCGGGCAGGCGTGCCCCTGATGGAGGTTGTGACCGAGCCGGACCTCCGCTCACCGGCTCAGGCACGCGCCTACGGGGAGACGCTCCGTGACCTGCTCCGCTTCATCGGCGCGTCCGATGCGGACATGGAGGCAGGATCCATGCGGATCGAGGGCAACGTGAGCATCCGTGAGGTCGGGAGCGACGTGTTCGGCACCAAAGTCGAGGTCAAGAACCTGAACTCGTTCCGCTCGCTGGAGCGGGCGATGGAGTTCGAGGTCGAGCGGATGGCGGAGTCGCTCGCCGCCGGCGTGCCGCTGACCCAGGAGACCCGCGGCTGGGACGAGACCGGGGGCAAGACGATCCCCCAGCGCTCGAAGGAAGAGGCCAACGACTACCGCTACTTCCCCGAGCCCGACCTGCCGCCGCTTCGCCCGTCGCCCGAATGGGTGGCGGAGATCCGCTCGGGGCTGCCTGAGCTGCCCGCCGCGCGGCGTGCCCGCTACGTGGCCGAGCTGGGCCTCTCCCCGTACGACGCGGGCGTCCTGAGCGCGGAGGTCAGCCTGGGGGACTACTTCGACGAGGTGGTGGCCGCCGGCGTCCCGGCGAAGGCGGCGGCCAACTGGGTGAGTGGCGAGTTCAGCCGGCTCCTGAACCAGCACGCCGCGGAGGGCCTTCGCGCAGCGGGCGTCGCGCTCCGCCCGGATGGGCTGGCCGAGATCATCCAGGAGGTTGAGGCCGGACG